>JAFYDA010000056.1 GCA_017545045.1 Prevotella sp.
GAAGTCGCGATACTTGTTGACGTAGCTGCGAGTGTTCTTCAGTTCCTTAACCTCACCTTCATCGCCTCCAGTATTGATGAGCGAAGTCAGAGCATCACTAACATTGGATATGCGTCCTGCATCTGTTATCTCGTATATATTGTCAACATCAAACAGTTTCTTGCAGATGCTACGGACAACACTAATGCTATCTATCTTCACATATCTACTATTAGCAGCATCCTTTATCTGCTTGGATGTAGCATTCTTGTCACCCATGTAGTGAACAAACGATTGTTTCACCTTTTCAGGCGACTTGCCTTCCAACTTATATACACTTTGTTTTGCCATATCCTTTGCTATTGATCTAATGTTTCTTAATTTATATTTGGTTTGATCTAACTTGATCTAAAACATTTGCTCGTTTTGTTTTGATCTCCGACCTTTGTTAAAAAATCATGGAAAAGAAATGGATTAAGACGGAGCAGATGCTCGAAATTTTGAAAGGAGAGCCAGACGTTGAACAGCAATATTGCCATTACCTTGGTGGCATCTTGCGTTCCACACATTGGCTAGAATATTCGTCAAAAAAGAACCAATATGGTGATTCCACGAATTGGTTTGATTATACATGGTATACAGAATCTGAGTTTTTGGAAAGACATGCAGGAGAATGGTGGATGAGGGAGCTTTAGCATCGCCAACGATTTCTCGCAGCGTGTGGTCTATAAGGGGCAGAGCGTACTCATAGATGGATATTGGGTCTGTCTTATCGTACGACAAAGATTCTTTATGCACCATTTTATTATTTGCCTATTTTATAACTAATTGGCGACAAAGATACAAAATCTTTGGGAGAAATGAGTTAATTATCTCAGAAAACATACATAATTTAATGAAAAAGAGATGCATCTCCCATATAGTTAGAGTGTTCCCTGCGATTCTGCGGAGCCTCCCCATGATTCTGCGGCGGCTCTACGTATTTGTCCCAGGCCGTGGGACATTTCTGTGGAGGCTCCCTGTGATTCTGTGGAGGCTCCCTGTGAAAAACGTTGTTTACCCTGCTTGATATGCGCGTGCGCATGCGCGTATTATTTCTATGGTGTGAAATAATTTTGTTGAGACGTATGATTATTTCAGAGAAAAGTTGTACCTTTGCAAACATAATAAGCTTCATTATGCAAGTCATCTACGAGGACAACCATATCATCATCGTTGCGAAGGAGAGCGGCGAGATTGTGCAGGGCGACAAGACGGGCGACACGCCGCTGTCGGAGATTGTCAAGCAATATATCAAGGAGAAATACCAGAAACCGGGCGAGGTGTTCCTCGGCGTGGCGCATCGGCTGGACCGTCCCGTAGCTGGTCTGGTGGTCTTTGCCCGCACCTCGAAGGCTCTGAGCCGTCTTAACCGCATGTTTGCCGAGGGCGAGGTACACAAGACGTACTGGGCCATCGTGCCAAAGGCTCCAGCCGCAGAGGGTTTGGTAACCCACTGGCTGGTGCGCAACGAGAAGCAGAACAAGTCGTATGCCTACGACCGCGAGGTGCCGCGCTCGAAGAAGGCGGTGCTGAAATATCGCGTGATAGGTCACTCCGACAATTACACTTTGTTGGAAGTGGAGCTGCTGACGGGTCGTCACCACCAGATACGCTGTCAGTTGGCCAAAATAGGTAGTCCCATCAAGGGCGACCTGAAGTACGGCGCACCGCGAAGCAATCCTGACGGCAGCATCTCGCTGCTGGCGCGCCGCGTGGAGTTTGTGCACCCCGTATCTAAACTGCCTATTGTCGTAGAGGCACCCGTGCCAGCCGACAATCTGTGGCAGACGCTGAAACCGAAAGACGCATGAAGAAAATACTGAAGTGGCTGGCGATAGCGGCACTGACGCCCGTGCTACTTTTCATCATATTGGCCGCCCTGCTTTATGTACCGCCAGTGCAGAACTGGGCCGTACAGAAAGTGGCGGCCATTGCTTCTGATGAGACGGGCATGCAGATCAGCGTGGGGCACGTCAACCTGGAATGGCCGCTCGATCTGGGCATCGACCAGTTCCGCGCCATTCATGAGGGCGACACGCTGGCCGACGTTGGCCATCTGACCGTCAGTGTGCAGTTGCGGCCGTTGTTCAGCAGTAAGGTTGTGCTCAACGAACTGTCGGTGAGCGATGCCCGACTCAACACCAACGGCTTTATCAGCGACCTGCAGGTGAAAGGCCATGTTGGCGAGCTGTGGCTCTGTTCGCGAGCCATTAACCTGGATGAGGGAACCGTCGAGGTGAACGGAGCAAGACTCTCTGATGCCGACCTCGACATCGCCCTGAGCGACACGGCAGCCGTTGACACGACAACGTCGGCCACCATGTGGCTCATCAGGGCCGATTCTCTGAGCATCAACCGGTCGGCCATTGCCCTGCATCTGCCCGGCGACACGCTGAACGTCACGGCTTACATGGGCAAGGCCGTAGTCCGCGAGGCCGACATCGACCTCAGCACCAGCACCTACCGTGTCGGCAGTCTGGACTGGCACGACGGTCGCCTCACATACGACGACAACAGCCAGGCACCCGTTGACGGACTGGACTACAGTCACATGGCCTTGAGCGACATACGTCTCGGCGTGGACTCCATCTACTACGGTCCGCGAGGCACCTCTTTATATCTTCGTGAGACGGCCATGAAGGAGAAAAGCGGTCTGCAGCTGACGGCGTTGACGGGCGGCGTCAGGCTCGACACAGCCTTTACTCACATCGACATGCCGCAGATGATGCTGCGTACGCCCGACTCCGCCATAGACGCCGAAGTGAGCATGGACTTCAGCGCGGTAACGCCACCGCAGAATCCTTCCCTTGAAAGTAAGGAAAACGATGGAGGAAAAATGCGCGTCCGCCTGAATGCCCAGATTGGCAAGCAGGACTTGATGCGCTTCGTGGGTGGACTGCCACAGTCGTTCGTCCGCCGGTATCCCAATCATCCGCTCATGGTCAAGGGCTCTGTGAACGGCAATATGCAGCAGATGGACCTGACGGGCATAGACATTACGCTGCCTACGGCCTTCCACCTGACGACCAACGGTAAGGTGGGAAATGTGACAGACATGCAGCGGCTGATGGCCGACATCACCTTGAGTGCCAAGACAGAGGACATGAACTTTGTAACGGCATTCGTCCCAGACTTGGGACTACGTATTCCACGCGGCATCACCCTCGACGGCGCGCTTAAGGCCAATGGGCAGCATTACGCTGCCAACTTCGCACTGAAGGAAGGCAACGGTATCGTGAAAGGCAACTTGTCGACCACACGGCCGACAGACGTCACGGCCTATAAGGGCGACATCACGATAGACCGGCTGAACCTCTACCACTTCCTGCCACAGGACTCGCTCTACGCCCTGACGGCTGACCTGACCGCCACCGCCACCATGAAAGACGGGCGGGCCATCGTCAGCGCCGAAGGCCACAACAGCCTGTTCGACGGACTCCTTACTGCCGATGCCCTGCTGACAACGAAAAAGGCCGAAGCCACCATCAATGCCGATATCGACCACGTGGACCTCTATCAGATGAAGCTCGTTGAGAAACCGCTGGCCGTAGGCCTCTGCGGCCATTTCAACCTTGAGTCAGACATGAAACTGACTCACAGCATGACCGCCATTGTGAGCGATTTGACGGTGAACGACGAGAGAGGGACATATCATCCTGAGAAGGTGGGACTGCTCGTCAAGACACGCCCAGACACTACGTACGTACGTGCCCAGAGCGGCGACCTGATTGTGAAACTCGATGCCAGCGGCGACTATGAGCGGCTGCTGAACAGTCTGACACAGCTCGGCGATTCGGTCGTCGGTCAGCTGGAAGCCAAAGTGATAGACCAGTCGGCCATCAAGCGCCTGCTGCCCACCATGAAACTGCATGTGGAGAGCCGGCAGAACAATCCTGTCGCTAACGTTCTGAAGAACAACAAGATTGTCTTCAAGGAACTGTTCCTCGACCTCAATACCTCGCCCTTGACAGGAGTCAACGGCCAGAGCTACCTCTATTCGCTTGTCTACGACAGCACCCGCATCGACACCGTCAGGCTGAACATGACACAGAAGGGCGAGCGGATAACCTATCAGGCTCAGGTGCGCAACAACAAACGGAACCCGCAGTTTGTCTTCAACGCCCTCATCGACGGTCATCTGCACGAACACGGGCTGTTGGCAGGCCTGCGCTACTTCGACAGCCACGACAAGATGGGCCTCCGCATAGGAGCAACGGCAGAAATGACGACAGACGGCATACGCCTGAAACTGATGCCCGACCGTCCGATGCTGGGCTATAAGGAGTTCAACCTGAACAGCGACAACTTCGTACTGCTTCGCAAGGACCGCAGAATCATGGCCAAGGTAGACCTTGTTGCTGACGACAAGACGGGTATCATGGTTTATTCTGAAGAGACAGACTCTGCCATGATGCAGGACATGACCGTCAGCATCCACCAGTTAGACTTGGGCGAACTGACGTCGGTCATTCCCTATCTGCCGCGCATCACGGGACAACTCAATGGCGACTACCATATCATGCAGGACCGGCAGGAACATATTTCAATGGCCTCCGACATGTCCGTCAGGCAGATGACCTATGAGGGCGCACCCATCGGCAACATCAGCACCGAGTTGGTCTATCTGAAGACTGAAGATAACAGCCACGCCGTGGATGCACGACTGATGCTCGACGACGAGGAGTTCGGACTGCTGCGCGGAAACTTCGGATCCAACGCCTCTGGTGAGGGAACCATCGACGCCATTTTCTCCATGACGCGCTTCCCGCTGTCGCTGGTCAACGGTTTTGTCACCGACCAGATTATCGGTCTCGAAGGCTATGGCGAGGGAACTCTTTCCATCAAGGGCACCACCAGTCGGCCGAAGGTCAACGGTGAAATCTATCTTGACTCTGCCTATCTGGTCAGTCTGCCCTACGGCGTACGCATGCGCTTCGACAACGACCCCGTACGCATCGTAGAATCCCATCTGCTGTTGGAGAACTTCGGACTCTACGCCTACAACGAAGAACCGCTGAACATGCAGGGCGATATCGACTTCTCAAACACTGAGCGTATTACGATGGACATGCGCATGAGGGCCCGTAACCTGCAACTTATCAACGCCCGTCAGGAGGCGAAATCCATAGCCTTCGGCAAGGCCTTCGTAAACTTCTTCGCCCGCATGCAAGGACCGCTGGAAACACTCAGCATGCGTGGCCGTCTCGATGTGCTCAGTTCCACAGACCTCACCTATATGTTGCTCGACTCACCGCTCTCTACGGATAATCGTCTGGAGGAACTGGTGAAGTTCACCGACTTCAGCGACACCACGCAGGTCATCAGCGTCAGCCGTCCCACTCCATCAGGACTGGATATGGACCTCACCGTGAGTGTGTCGCAGGGTGCTCACTTCATCTGCGACTTGAATGCGGAACAAACCAATTACATCGACCTGATGGGCGGTGGCGACCTCCGCATGCGCTATAACGGCGAAGGCCTCAACCTGACGGGGCGCTACACGCTGTCGAACGGTGAGATGAAATACTCGCTGCCTGTCATTCCGCTCAAGACGTTCACCATTCAGGACGGCAGCTACGTGGAGTTCTCGGGCGATCCCATGAACCCACGGCTGAACATCACAGCCACCGAACGCACCAAGGCCACCGTGAACGGTGAAGGCGGTGGTACGCGCAGCGTCACCTTCGACTGTGGCGTCATCATTACCAAGACCCTGAACGACATGGGACTGCAGTTTATCATCGAGGCTCCTGAGGATATGACCATCAACGGCGAGCTTCAGTCCATGTCAGTAGAAGAGCGCGGCAAACTGGCCGTCACCATGCTGACGACGGGCATGTACCTGGCTGGCGGCACTGGCAGCTTCTCCATGAACTCTGCGCTCAGTTCGTTCCTGCAAGGCGAGATCAACAACATTACAGGCAAGGCCTTAAGCACGCTCGACCTGCAGGTGGGACTCGACAATACTACTGATGCCTCGGGCCAGATGCACACAGACTATTCGTTCAAGTTTGCCAAACGATTCATGAACAACCGTCTGAAGATCCAACTCGGCGGAAAAGTATCGTCGGGAAACGAGATGCCGGGGCAGAAACAGTCTTTCTTCGATAACGTGACGATGGAGTATCGGCTGAACCAGGAGGGAACGCAGAACCTCAAGCTGTTCTACCAGCAGAATGTCTACGACTGGCTCGACGGCTATACTGGAGTCTACGGCGGCGGTTTCATCTGGCGGCGCAAATTGCAGGATTTCTGGAGCATCTTTACGTTCTGGAAGAAAGAGCAGCAGCCCCTGATGACGCGCCCGTTGACAGCTCCCAGAGGCACACTGAACACGTTGACAGCTCCCAGAGACACACTGAACAGAGACTCTTTACGACATGAGAATAGATAAGGTTATCATATTACTGCCTTTGTCGCTGCTGCTGACTGCCTGCTCCATGACAAAGAACATCCCCGAGGGTGAACAGCTCTTCACGGGCGTGAAGAACATTAAATATGCCGATGAACGGGATGACGGTCACGAGAAACACCTGGACACGACAAAGGAGGAAATAGAGGCTGCGCTGGCTACGGTTCCCAACGGTTCGCTCTTCGGCAGCAGCAAGTACACCGTTCCCTGGTCGTGGCACCTGTGGGTCTACAACAAATATTCGCAGAAACAGTCGAAGTTTGCCCGATGGATGACCAAGTCGTTCGGCAAGCCGCCCGTGCTCATGAGTCAAGTGAACCCCGCACTTCGTGCTTCGGTGGCTCAATCGGTGCTCAGGAACAATGGTTACTTCCGCGGTGACGTCACATACGAGGCCGTCCCCCTGAAGAATCCGAAAAAGAGCAAAATAAGCTATACCGTCAGGCTTGACTCGCTCTTTACGCTCGACAGCATAGCATATATGGGATTTCCTGATGCCTCCCAGCGGCTCATCGATTCTACAGCCGCCGAGACCGCTATCAGACGAGGTGACCCCTTTACGGTGGCTGCACTCGAAGACGAGCGGGCGCGCATCAGCAACCTCTTCCGCAACAATGGCTATTATTACTACAATACCGGTTATGCCTCCTATCTGGCCGACACGGTTGCAGTAGAAAACCGCGTACAGCTGCGCTTCCAGCTGGCCGATGAATTGCCAGAAGAGTCGCAGCACAAATGGTTTATCGGCACGACCACCATACAATTCCGAAAAATAGCGCGTGAGCAGATGACCGACAGTCTGATACGCCGAAGCACCCGCTTCTTCTTTAACGGCAAGAAGCCGCCCGTGCGTCCGCGTGTCGTGCTGAAAGAATTGCAGCTACGTCCACGTCAGGAGTTCAGTTATGCCAAGTATCAGGAGTCGGTCAGCAAGATGAATGCTACAGGCATGTTCAGTAGCATGGATTTCCAGTTTACGCCCAGGCCTGATACCGACTCACTCGACATGACCATCAATTGTGTGTTCGACAAGCCCTATGACTTCTATGTTGAGGCGAATGCCGTGGGACGCACCATCGGGCGCTATGGTCCGGAAGTCAAGATTGGCTTTGTCAAGCGAAATGCTTTCAAGGGCGGTGAGAAACTCGACATCAACCTTCACGGCTCTAACGAATGGCAGATAAACGGCGGCGGTGGTAACAACAACACCTACCAGTATGGTGCTGACGCGTCGATAGAGTTTCCGCGTATCATTGCACCGTTCTATAACAGTGACCGTCGCAGGATAGACAAGCAGACGGGCCGTCCCAAGCCCCGACGCTTCTACTCCACGCCGACCACGCTGGCCAAGGCATCCTTCGACATTATCAACCGTCCAGATTTCTACAGAATGCACGTGGCAGCTGGAGAGTGGACGTACCGGTGGCAGTCGTCGGCGCAGAGCCGTCATGAATTCTCGCCCCTGACTCTGAAATATCAGAAAATGAACACTTTTACCGAGAAGTTCATATCCCTGATGAGTGAGAATCCTTATATGAGTGTGGCTATGGATGACTACTTCATACCGAAAATGCGCTATACCTATTTATATTCCAGCCCTGCTACTTTCAGAAATCCTATTCGCTGGGAGACCACCGTCGAAGAGGCTGGCAACGTGGTGTCGTTGTGGGATGTGCTTGGGGGACACGGATGGAACGAGAAACGAAAGACGTTCTTTAAGAATCCCTATTCACAATTCGTTAAGGTGGAGACCGACCTGACCAAGACTTGGAGAGTCAGTAACACCTCTGCTCTCGTCGGTCACCTGAATGCAGGATTGTTCTACTATTATGGTAATAGCGATGACATACCTTTCAGCGAAACATTCTATGCCGGTGGTGCCAACAGCATACGTGCCTTTACCGTCAGGGACATCGGTCCGGGTGCTTTCAGCCTTACTTCCTTAGGCGTAGCCAACCGCCAGTTCGCCTACGTATTGCAGAACGGCGATATGAAACTGGTTGGCAATCTGGAATACCGTCCACAGCTTTTCGGAAATCTTGAGGGAGCGCTCTTCCTGGATGTTGGCAATGTGTGGCTGAGGAAAAATGAATATACCGTTGACGATCTCGTTGCCAGTGACGACATGACCGAAGAACAGGGAAAGGTTATGATGCAGGTTATCAATGAACTTATCGAACCGATGATATTCCACCCGTCTACGTTTCTCAAGCAGCTGGCGGTGGGCACAGGCATAGGACTGCGCTACAACCTGGGATTCCTCGCCATACGCCTCGACTGGGGCATAGCGTTGCATGTGCCCTACAGAACCGAGCGTTCCCGCTATTTCTTCAACTGGAATCGCTTCAAGGATGCGCAAGCCCTGCACTTCGCCATCGGTTATCCCTTCTAAGATGCGAAAAGTGAGGAGCGAGGAGTGAAAAGTATCGGAAAAAGTTTGGCACTTTCAAATTAAGTTTGTATCTTTGCGAACAGTTATGTATAACCTTTTAATAACATTAAGATTATGAAACCGACTCTATTTCTACTTGCTGCTGGCATGGGCAGCCGCTATGGTGGTCTGAAACAGCTCGACGGGCTGGGCCCCAACGGCGAAACGATTATGGACTACAGTATTTACGACGCCATTCAGGCAGGCTTCGGAAAAATCGTATGGGTCATCCGTAAGGACTTCGAGGAGCAGTTCCGTACGCAAATTCTCTCGAAGTATGAGGGACAGGTGCCATGCGAGCTCTGCTTCCAGGCGCTCGACTCGCTGCCCGCAGGTTTTAGCGTGCCCGAAGGCCGTGTCAAGCCGTGGGGAACAAACCACGCCGTGCTCATGGGTAAGGACGTCATCAAGGAACCGTTCTGCGTTATCAATTGCGACGACTTCTACGGCCGCGACGCCTTCATGCAGATAGGCAAGTTCCTGAGTAACCTCCCAGAGGGCTCTACCAATACCTACGCAATGGTGGGTTTCCGTTGCTGCAACACGCTCTCTGAGAACGGCTCCGTGGCCCGTGGCGTCTGTGCATATAATGACAAGCGCCATCTGACCGATGTCGTGGAGCGTACTGAGATCATGCGCATTGCCGACAAGGGTAATGCCATCTGCTACAAGGATGGCGACGAGTGGTTCCCGCTGGAAGAGAACGTTCCCGTGTCGATGAACATGTGGGGCTTCACACCTGATTACTTTGAGCACAGCGAGGCTTACTTCAAGGAGTTCCTCAGCGACCCGAAGAACATGGAGAATCTGAAGGCTGAATTCTTCATTCCGCTGATGGTCAACAAGCTGATAACCGAGGGTACGGCTACTTGCGAAGTGCTTGACACCACCTCGAAGTGGTTTGGCGTTACCTACGCTGCCGACCGCCAGGCTACCGTCGACCGTATCCAAAAGCTGGTTGACGACGGTGTCTATCCCAACAAATTGTTCTGATAATGTACATTTTTACGCGGAGGCTCTACAGAATTCTGGGGAGCCTCCGCAGAATTACAGGGAGCCTCCGCAGAATTCTGTGGAGGCTCCCTGTAAATAGGCTATAACAAACTCAGAATTCTTGTAGCTGGCCCTTCGAAAGCTTAATCATGCCGTTGGCGACGGTGTCCTTGCCGTCGTAGACGATGCGGACCATGGCCATATCGCGGATGAAGTCAACGGCACCTACGTCGATTTTGATGATTTTCACGCCAAGGCGCTTCTCAAGGTCGGCCTTCAGTTCGTCGCGGCGCTCCGGGGTGATGAGTTCCATGCGGTCGTACTGGATGAGTTTCGAGGGCTTTGTCTTGAGGTTGATTTCACACAGCCATACGGCAACGGCAACGATGAGGTTGGTGATGAGCAGCTCCAGAATGGGCACTCCCTCGGCAATGGCGTTGACAACGGCTAAGGCGATAATAATAAAGAGGTAGGTCATCTCACGCACGGGCATGGCGTCCGTACGGTAGCGCATAATGGAGAAAATGCCGAAGAGTCCGATACCGATACCCATCGATGTCTTTCCCTTCATGTCCTCGAGCACGAAAATCATGAAGAAGACAATGAAGAAGATGGCGATGGAGATGAGCATGAACGTGAAGCAGAAGTCGCGGCGCTTGCTCTTCTTGTAATACAGTCGCATGGTGATGAACCACGTGACGATGACGCTGATAAGCAGACGCAGGAGCATCTGCGTAAAACTAGGGGAGAAACTGAGTAAATCCATCATAATCCTTTACGTTATTATTGTTTATTATTTATTGATTCATTTTTCACTCTTGGTTTTGCCTTTCAACAGTCGTTGAATGTCGTTGAGTTTGGGCTTCAGGCGGTTGCAGTGGAGGGCGGTGTTGGTGAGTGCCGATCCGATGACGTACTTGGAGAAGCCGTGGGGCTTGATGCGGAGGTCGCGGAGCATGGCAAGGATGGGCGATGGCACGAGTCCGTCGCGCTTCAGTTCGATAATGACAATGTCTTCCATTGAACGTGTGTTTCCCGTGGCCACGTTGTGGAAGCGCAGGTTGGTGTCGATGGTCAGGCGCTCGGTCTTGCCCTTGTTGACAAGTGTGATGCGGCTGAAACGGTTTTCCAACTGGCGGCTGAGCGTCGTGGGATCGTAGCGCAGGTTCGTGTGGAGAAAATCGGCGAACTGAGGGCTGACGACAGAGAACTGACTGCTGTCGTCCGGGTTGAAGTCGTCGAGCGAGACACGTTTCTTCTTCGTCCGTCCGCGGTTGTTCTTGGTCTTCACCTCAAGAAAGTTGAGGTGGGAATCGACGTAGGAACGCACCCGCAGCTTCTGGCGGTTGGTGTGTCCCGTCTCATGCATCGTGTACATATTGCAGTCGGGCGTGTCGAAATAGACTGTGTAGTAGGCTGCAATGTGCGAGTGGTCGATTTCCTGCACATAGTAGTCGTTGCAGGCCATCTGAAGCAGCCGCTCAAGCATGGGGCGTGTGGTGACGAACTTCGTGTCGGTGCGGTTCATCAGACGTATGCCGCTCATTTCGTCGAGCGTGATGGGGGCAAACTGTTTGAGGATTTCTTCCATCTGTTCAGGTTTTATGTTTGTCGTGCAAATTTAGTCATTTCGTTTTATTCTCGCAAGATTATTCAGCGAAAAGGTCATTAGGTTCTGCGAATTACTTAGTTGAGCTTGGGTTTCAGTTCGTCAGGCGAGTCGTGGGTGAACATGTTGACGGCCGGAGCCTGCTTGGTAAAGAAGTGCTCGATAACCTCAGGTGCCAGCGTCATCTCAGGCTTGAAGTCCGTGCTCGCCATGTAGTGGAGGATGGCCTGCCGCATCTGTCGGGCCACGTGCCGGTTGTCAAGGTCGGTGGTAATGTCCATCGTCGTCATTAGCAGGCGCCCCTTGCCGACCTTTGCCTCTATCAGCATGCCGAGCTTGCGCGAGACGTGCCACGTGTCAATAGGCTGTATGGGCGACTGGTAGTCCTTGGGCAACTCCATGAGATTCATGACTTGGGCACGGTTCAGCAGTTCCCACCAGTTGAGGTTCGACCATGAGTCGGTGGGGAAGTCGTACTTAAACAGGGGATAGTCCTTTTCGATATAGGCGCCGGTGGTGTGTGGCGGGCGCATCTTGAACCACGACGTGTTCCAGAATACGGGCAGGTAATGCTGTACCACGTCGCTGCCCAGTATCACCTTTCCGGCAGCAGTCAGCAGCACGGTCTTCCCTTGTTTCAGCAGGGTGAGGGCTTCCTTGTAGTCCTGTGTCTCGATGACAGGCTTAACGGTTGCAGGAAACTCGTGCGTACGGATGTCGGGATACACCCAGAAGTCCCAGTGATTCTTCCAGTTGTCGGAGAATTTGACGGTGAGTGTCAGCTTGCGTGGACTGCGGATGCTGTCAAGAGGATAGACAACAGTCCCCAGTGGTATGTTCTTTCCCACCGGCAGGTCAGCTCTTGAAAGAAGGCCGCCCGTGATGACGTGTGCGCTGTCGTCGGTGATGTAGTAAATGGACTTCACTTCCGTTACATTACCTTTGTATGCGTTGTAGACCTCGATGGGTACGCGCAGGGTGTCGGCGTTGGTATAGACAAACTTCTGGAAACGTGCCAGCGGAACCAGCAAGGAGCAGAACTGGCGCCAGTCATTACTATTGCAGTAGCCCTTCTCGATCCAGTGGACATTGAGCACGCCGGTCAGTGCCGTTCCCTGTCCGCTGTAGTCGTTCAGTCCCAGCAGCTGGAAACCGGCGTAGTCACGCGTGCGCAGATTGCGCTCTATCTCATATTTGTAGCAGAGCGTTTGCAGATGTCCGCTGGCCATGAGGAACTTCTCGGCCATGGACTCCATGCCGCCATCGCGCAGCAGATCACGGAAAATCTCAAAGTTACGGGGCTTGTAGACGCCTGTGTATTGCGGAATTTCCTTGAAGTCGGGGAAAGCACACCACTGTCCCTGCTCATGGGCGATGATAGGGGTGTTGTTGGGCATGGTGTCCTTATAGTTGCGGGGATATTCTATCTGGCTAAAATAGTCGTCATCGCTGCTGGGAGCATGGTTGTCCCAGTTGAGTCCGCGGGCTCCTCCCTTGACGTGGTACTCCGAGCCGTTGTCCCATGCCCAGCCGCCGCCTACGGACGCACCGCAGTATAATTTGGATGGGTCGTATTCCTTCATCTGACGCACCCAGTCGTTGCAATAGCTCACCCAGTCGCCGGCGGGCTCGTTGCCTGCAGCCATCATGATGAACGATGGGTGATGACCATACTCGTCGATGATGCGCTTCGACTCCTCTAACAGGTAATTGTCAATCTTCATGCCTCGACGAAGACGCACACCGTGGTTGGGCCATGACGGACCTTCTACCTGCAGGTAGAACCCAACCTTGTCGGCGGCAGTAAAGGCGGCTTCTGGCGGACAATAGGAGTGGAAACGCATGTGGTTCAGTCCGTACTCCTTGCACTTGATGAAAATCTTCAGCCAAGATTCTTCATCGGTAGGTGGGTAGCCTGTCTCTGGGAAGCAGCAGTTCTCAACCGTACCACGCAGGAATAAAGGATGATGATTGATGTAGAGCTGACGCCCTTTTACTGAAATGTCGCGCAGGCCGAAGAAGGCTTGATAGACGTCGTCGCCTGCCTCCACGGTCAGTCCGTAGAGATGGGGTTCGTACTCGTCCCAAAGCTGTGCATCATTGCCTAAGTCGATGACAAACTCGCGCTTCTTGCTCTCAGAGGTCTTGGTATAGACGAATTTGCTTTTCTTCCCGAAAAGCTCCTTCACAGAGACCTGGATGATGTGGTCGTACTTCGGCATCAAACGCACAGGGAATATATGGTTGCCCAGTTCCACTGTGATGCGTACTTGGCGTTTGGCTACATCGGTGGCAATGCGCACTTGGCTGATGTTCACCTTGTTCCATTGCGACTGTAGCTCAATGCGGCCGATGATGCCGTTCCAGTTGCCTTGTGTCTGGTCTGTGACGGAGTGGGAGTCCTGACCTACGCACACGTTCTCGATGCCGTTGTAGACGCGGATGGCAATTTCGTTGGTTTGCCCAGCGATGATATGTTGGGTGACGTCATAACGGTGGGGCGTTGAGAGCGACATCTGACGGCCTACCTCGTTGCCGTTGACGTAGGCTTTGGTCTCAATGTGTGGCCGTTCTAAGAAGAGCGTCACGCGGCGGTCTTCCCAATTGCGCGGGATGTAGATTTTTTTGCGATACCATGCCGCTCCTACGTAGTGCCGCTCAGGCGTGAGAAAGAACGGGAATTTCATCTGTCCTTCCTGACGGTATTTTTCCATATAGGGATTAAAATAGTAGGAGGAGTCGTAGAGTGAGCCCGTCCACTGAGTGTTTACTGATACCGGCGTTCCTTTGTCGTTGGTCAGCATGGATCCTGGCAGTATGACGTAGTCATCGAACTTTGCCTCACGGTAATTGAAGTCGGGGCTTGGCTCTAAAGTAAAGTCCCATGCGCCTTCCAGCGAAATGAATTCCTGGGAGTTAATGGCCAGTGCAAAGAGCGTATATGCAAGAATGAATAGCTTTCTCATTTGATTTCCACTTTATTGATAGCTTCGCCAGGCGTTTTATTGGCTTCGCGGGGCAGGTAAATGGGGGCATCTTTTTGCAGGGGCAGTATGCGCAATTCCAGTTCCTTCACCTCCTTAGGCAGTCGCCACAGTCCATAGAGGAACGGACGGCCGTAGTAGAAGTTGTCAGCCACGAGCTTGCCGTTGGCATAGAGGCGGGCCACGTCGCCGCGATAGTCAATGCTCAGAAGTCCGTCACGCTTTTCAGGCAGCTGTAACCTGTAGACGGCGGCTTGCTCAAAGTCCTCGTCGGCAGGCTCTTCTGCTACGCGTTGCACGCCTATGGGAATCTGTCGCAGGAGTCCCGCTTCTTTCACTTTAGTGAAGGATACTGGAGTTTTCGATGCTTCTTGACTTTCCGGATTGTTCAGGAACAATCGCTCAGTCTGCTGACGCGTCAGCAGGTAAATGTTCCCGAAGACAGGCTTCTCTGTGCCCAACGGCTTCAGGTTCTTCCTCACCTTGCCGTTCATACTAATTATCGTAGGAATGCCGGGAATCTGCATCATAAAGGTCTTTCCTTCATGGCGGGCCACGAACTGAGCCGTTGCATAGTCGATGCCGTCAACGTTGACGGGGAAGATGGCCATACAACCGGCAGGAATGGTGAGTTCAGGCAGCTTCACGCCACAGACCTCTAACTGTACGTTCCGCTTGGCCGATAGTTTCTGCAGTCGTTCGTAGTTGTTGATGAAAATGAATCCCGTTCGTCCAGGACCCAGCGAGTCGTTCATGCTCCGCACCGCCCAGCGCAGCTGTGAGTCATCTCCCTTCTTTAAATCTTGTGGTGCAGGGAACGAAGGCTCCATCGGTGCCAGCGTCTCGCCCCAGTCCCGTATGAAGAGATGCAGCGGACGCAGCATGTAGTATTGCGGATAAGTTTGGCCAAATTCTCCTAACGGTGCCTGAAAGTCGTATGTCTTCACTGGCATGTCATTATGGTTGGTGGCTATGGTGTGCTGGTTTTCGTTCAACGTGGTCAAACCCTCGGGATTTGTGCCGCCGTGGTACATATAGTAGCCCAGCAGATTGGAGCCGGATCCAAGCTTCACTAAAGCCATCGAGTAGGCATCCTCAGGATAGATGTAGGGACGGCGATGATAGGCCGTGGCCATGCCGCCCCCCAGTTCGCAAGTGAAATAAGGATATTGTTGAGTTGAGAGTTGAGAGTTGAGTGTTGAGAGTTTGTTGTCGCTACTTTGTGTGGAATAGTCTATCTGGTCTGTAGCAATGGCTGTCGACGAACGGAACGCCTTGAAATTGAAAGCCTTGTAGTAGTCCCCGTCAGTCTCGCCCAAGGTGCGGTCCCAGAAACCGTCGGCATAGTCACCGTAAAGGGGCAACATCTCACCGAAGGGCACTGGCGTGCGCAGTTCCGGCCAGCCCGTTCGAGTATAGAACGGCAGGTCGAAACCCACATTGAGGGCAATTTTCTTCAGCGCCATGAGGTACTCACCCCTGCCGCGGTATTCGTTGTCGAACTGTGCTGCAATGACAGGACCGCCGTCTTTCCACTGCAAGCCTTGAACCTGTGTAAAAATCTGGCGGTAGAGCTGCTCTGCATAGTGCATGAACAGGGGGTTCTGGTCGCGTGTCTTGCATCCCTTTGAAAATATCCAGTCGGGGATGCCGCCGTTGCGCACCTCGCCATGACAGAACGGCCCCAGTCGTAGCACCACGGGCAGTTCTTCTTCCTTACAGATTTCTATAAAGCGCCTGAGATTTCGCTGACCGTCCCAGCGGAATATGCCTTCCTGTTCTTCCACATGGTTCCAGAATACATAGGTGGCTATCATGGTCACGCCGCCCTCCTTCATTTTTCGCACTTCCGTTTTCCATTCGTCAGCAGGTATGCGGCTGTAGTGTATTTCGCCCATGACGGGACAAACTCGTTGACCATCGATGATAAGGCTATGGCGATCCCACGTCACGGCTTTTCCGAAATCGGCAGCCCACACTCTCGTTGACAAAATGACGAGAGCCCAAAGCATCATGGCCTTTAGCAACAGATTCGGGGTGGCAATAGTCTTTTGCATTCTCAGTTATTGGAAAACTGAGGCAAAGGTATAAACTTTTTCGTAAACAGCCAAAAATATTGACTGAAAAAACAAAATCCTTAGTTGTGGGCTCCTTTTTTCATTCCTTTCTCCAAGAACTCCAGATACTTGTCAATGTCTTCGTCGTAGGCACGGCTGCCGCTGAGCGGATGTCCGGTGGCAGGGTCGACGATGACGTAGAATGGCTGGGCATTGGCGCCGAACTTGTGGCTCTGCAGATAGCTCCACTTGGCGCCTACTGTTCGCAGTGTCTTGGTGTTGCCCTGCTCGTCGGTTACTTCGTAGGGCTCTTTCAGCGGTGTCTTGTCATCGACAAACAGCGAGATAAGTACGAAGTCATTATTCAGCTTGTCGGCCACACGCGGGTCGGTCCATACGGCGGCCTCCATCTTGCGGCAGTTCACGCAGCCGAAGCCGGTGAAGTCGATGAATGCCGGCTTGCCTTCGGCACGGGCGGCGGCCATGCCCTGCTCGTAGTCTGTAAAGCGGGCCTCGACGGTCTTGGTGTTGAGGTTGAAGTCCTGTGTGTTCATTGGCGGTGCAAAGGCACTGACGGCCTTACATGGAGCGCCCCACAGTCCGGGCACCATATAGACGGCGAAGGCCAGCGACACGAGTCCGCCCATGATGCAGACAACGGGCATTGGTTTGTAACGCATTCCCGAGCTTTGTTCGCCGCCTATTTCGTCCTCTTGGAATTTGAGCCAGCCGCAGAGGTAGGCACCAAGCAGTCCGAAGATGACAATCCACAGTGACAGGAAAACTTCTCGGTCGAGCAGATGCCAGCCGTATGCCAAGTCGGCAACCGAGAGGAACTTCAGGGCAAAGGCCAGTTCGATAAAGCCCAGCACCACCTTCAGCGTGGTCATCCATGAGCCCGACTTCGGTGCCTGCTTCAGCCATGAGGGGAACATGGCGAAGAGCGTGAACGGCAGCGCCAGTGCCAGTGCGAAGCCAAACATGCCAACGGCTGGAGCTATCCAGTTGCCGCTGGTGGTTGTCTCGACGAGCAATAGTCCGATGATGGGAGCGGTGCATGAGAACGATACCAGCACCAAGGTGAATGCCATGAGGAAGATTGAAAGGATTCCGCTTGTCTGTGATGCTTTCGTGTCGACGCTGTTGGCCCACGAGTCGGGCAGCTTGATTTCGAACCAGCCGAAGAACGACAGGGCGAACACGACAAGCAGCAAGAAGAGGATGATGTTGAAGACAGCATTGGTCGACATGGCATTGAGCGTGTCGCTGCCGAAGAGTGCAGTCACTAACAATCCCAGTCCTAAGTAGATGACGATGATTGACAGTCCGTAGGCGACGGCATCGCGGATGCCTTTGCGCTTATCCGTTTTTGCACGTTTCAGAAAGAAACTGACCGTCATCGGGATGATGGGCCAGATGCAGGGCATGCAGACGGCTAACAGGCCTCCGATGAAGCCCGTCAGTAGCAGATAGAACAACGAGTGGTCAGCAAGACTGTCATTTCCTCCTTCGGCGCGCAGTTCTTCGACAACGGGCTCCCACAAATAGTCTTGGGGCACGGCAACCGCCTCCACCGTGTCTTTTGCTGTCTCCACCGTGTCTTTTGCCGCCTCAATGGTCTCTATAGGCATGACATTCGCCTTTTCTGGAGCTTTGTCAGCGTCCTTTTTGTCTTCAACGGCCACGGGGCTCTTGCCCTGCTGTTTAAATGACACTTCTGACGGCGGCAGACAGCTTTGGTCGTTGCAGGCTCCGTATTCCAAATAGCAGTCAATCAGGTATTCGGGCTTTGTGAACCGTACTTTCTGGATGAACGTCGCCGTGTTCTCAAAGAATGACAGTTCCATGCCGAACATCTCGTCATACTTCTTGATGACGCTTCCCTTGGGAGTCAGTTTCCCCACTTTTTCCACACCTTCCATTTTCACTGCGTTGAACGAAGCCTCAATGGGGCCGTCCTGCCCTATGTCGGTGGAGTAGACGTGCCACCCGGCATCGATAGTAGCAGTGAATACAATCTCGCCTTCCGAAGAACCGGCTTTGGTCTTCAGTTCCGACTTGAAATGAACGGGGTCCAGCATCTGTGCGCTGGCAACAGAAGAAATGGAGAGTAGCAGCAGGAGCACTGCATATATTTTCTGTCTCATGATAGTTTTTCTTTTTAGGCACATTTATGTTGCAAAGGTACGAATTATTCTTTGATTACGAGTTCTTTCTGCGGAAAAAGTGTCAGTGTGGCTGAAAAACATGAATAAATTTGTGTTTTCCATTTATAATTCGTACCTTTGTGGTCATGTTGCAATCAGATGGATGATGGAACGTCTTTGGAACGCTAACTATTGCAAAGTGATGGCGGCGAACTTCTCGCTGTTCTTTGCTTTCTACGTGCTGACGCCTTTGCTGCCGCTTTACCTGAGCGAGCATTTCAATGCTACGAAGGATGTGATAGGACTGGTGCTTTCGGGCTATACTATTACGGCCTTGGTGATGCGTCCGTTCTCAGGCTATCTGGTCGACTCTTTTCCGCGCAAGTTGGTGCTGATGGCCAGCTTTATGGCTTTTGCCGTTTTCTTTGCGGGCTATTTGGCGGCATCGACGCTGCTGCTCTTCGCTATAGTGCGCACGCTGCACGGTGCTCCTTTTGGTGCACTGACGGTGGCCAACTCAACGGTGGCCATCGATGTACTGCCCTCGTCGCGCCGTACCGAGGGCATTGGTTATTACGGACTGTCCAACAACTTGGCGATGGCTATTGCTCCCTCCATCGGCATCTTCATCTATCGCTACACCCATAGTTTCGAACTGCTGTTCTGGCTCGCGTTCTTGGTGGCAGTAGCGGGACTGGTGGTGGACGCCACGATTAAGATTCCCTCGAAAGAATTGGTATTCAACAAGACCAAGTTGTCCCTCGACCGCTTCTTCCTGACACGCGGCTGGCTGTTAGGCCTGAACATGGTGGCCTTCGGTTTCTGTTTCGGTGTGCTGAGCAACTATCTGGCCATCTATGGCAAGGAGGTGATGGGCATCACAGGCGGCACGGGCACTTACTTCATGCTTTGCTCCGTGGGGCTTATCCTGTCGCGTCTGCAAGGGGCTCGTGCACTACGGCATGGACGTGTCACCCACAACGCTGCCGAGGGCATCGTCATCTCGCTTGTCGGCTATACCTTATTTATATTAGGCCCTACGCTCCTTCCGCTCTTCTGCGATGAGGACGGCGGCAGCAAATTCTTCACTCTTCACTCTTCACTTTACACTTACTACGCCTCTGCCCTGCTCATCGGCTTGGGCAACGGTCACATGTGGCCTGCTTTCCAGAATATGACCATCAGCGTGGCACCCAACAGTCAGCGGGGTACGGCCAATTCCACCATCCTCGTGTCGTGGGACGTGGGCATGGGCATGGGCATCCTCTTGGGAGGTGTCATCAGCGAGTTGGTGAGCTATTCGGCTGCCTTCTGGACAGTGGCCGCTGTCAATGCCATCGGGGCGCTCACCTTCTTCATGGCTACCCGCCGCTTCTTCCTGGAACGAAACTTAAACCCAAACGTAAAATAACTACAAATGAAAAACCTACTCATCTTAGCCTTGATGACCCTCTGCGTTATGGGCACTCAAGCACAAACAAAGTCGTGGACGGCCGACAATGGCAACGGCACGTTTACAAACCCCCTGTTCTATGACGAATTCAGCGACCCCGACGTCATCCGTGTGGGCGACGACTACTACTTGGCCGGTACGACCATGCACACCGTGCCCGGCCTCGTCATCCTTCACTCGAAGGACCTGGTGAACTGGGAGTTTGCCTCCTATTGCTTCGACCGCTTCGACTTTCCTGAAGACCGTTTCGCCCTGAAGAACCATCAGGAGATTTACGGACAGGGCATCTGGGCACCCGCCATCCGCTATGCCAACGGCCAGTTCTACGTCTTCTCCAACATCAACGGCAAAGGCCTGCAGTGCTACACGGCGAAGGACATCCACGGGCCGTGGACGCACCACAACATGCAGGGTAACATCTACGACCTCTCTGTGCTCTTCGACGACGACGGCAAGATCTACGCCATCCACAAGTATGGTGAAGTGCATTGCACGGAACTGAAGCCCGACATGAGCGGTCCCGTCGAGGGTACCGACCGCGTCATCATCCCTGATGGCAACGGCGTGGGCGAGGGTCATCACATGTATAAGATCAACGGTATGTACTACCTCATTTCGACCGACTACTCGCCCAACGGCCGCACACTCTGTTCGCGCTCAAAGAGCATTTGGGGACCCTACGAGACGCGTGTCATCGAGGCCGACGAGACTTACGGCTACCACGGCGTGGGTCGCACAATGGTGCCCCGAGGCACGAAATACCGCATTGGTGAGGACGGCACGAAGTTTGGCGTCTCGCCAGCCAGCCCTGATGCCACGGGCTGCGACAACGCCCATCAGGGTGGCATTGTGCAGGCCAAGGACGGCTCATGGTGGGCACTATTGATGCAGGACTTCCACTCCGTTGGCCGCACCGTCTGCCTGATGCCGATAACGTGGGAGGACGGCTGGCCGATGATAGGTCTGAAGGGCAATCCGGGGCGCGCCCCTCGCACGTGGTTCAAGCCCGACACCAAACTGGGCTGCTACGGCATTGGCGAGGAGCCTCAGCCCATGCGTGCACCCTACGACCGCAGCGACGATTTCAACGGCAAGACGCTGAAACCCATCTGGCAATGGAACCACAACCCCGAAGAAAAACTCTGGAGCCTGAAAGGTGGACGTCTGCGCATCCAGTCGCAGCCCTCTGAACAGCTGATGTGGGCTCGCAACACGCTGACGCAGCGCGTCATCGGTCCGAAGTCGATAGCCACCGTCGAACTCTATACGAAAGGCATGAAGGACGGCGATGTCTGCGGACTGGGCAACATCAACGTGCCCTGCTCGTGGATTGGTATATGCCTCCCCCCAACCCCCTCCCAAAGAGGGGGAGCTAAATACACCCTCCGCTGCTTCGAGCAGATGACCAACGACACCGTATCCGTGCCCGTTGATTTGGTCAACGGGAAAATCTGGCTCCGCTGCATCGGCGACTACGACAACAACCAGATGCAGTATGCTTATTCTACCGACGGCGTGAACTTCCAGACGCTGGGCCGCATGATGCCGCTCACCTATCAGCTCATCACGTTCCAAGGCTCGCGTCACGCCCTCTTCGTTTATAATATAAAAGGTACGCGAGGCGGCTACGCTGAGTTCGACAACTTCACCGTCGATGAACCTTGTGCCGACCGCAGCGCTAATATCCCCTACGGTAAGACCATTCGCATCATCAACAAGGCCACGGGCCGTCCCGCAATCGCCCTGAAACACGGCGTGCTCTACGACACCCATGCCGGCGACAAGAGCGAACTGACGCAGTTCAAGGTCATCGACCGCGGACAGGGAATGGTCGCCCTGCAGTGTGCCGACGGCCGCTACGTGAAGGTCTATGGCGACGGTCTGCCCGGCGACGTGCGCTTCACCAATAGCATCACGCCCGTCGGTTTGCCCAATACTGCGCCCGTCGGTTCACCCGACGGGAACACCCAACTCCCCTCCACCGACGACATCAACCGCACCACCTTCCTCTGGCAGGATTTCCTCGACCACGACTTCATGCTCCTGTCGCTGAAGAACCACAAGTATATGGGCAAGAGTCCCACCACCGGCAGTCCTTATTCCTGGGACTTCGCCGGCCCTGACCCCGCCCGTCGCAACGGCTCGGTGCTGATGTGGGAAGAAGTGAAGTAAAACTGCGGAGCGTCAGTCACTCTTTGTTCTTAAGGTAATCGGCAAAGATGCGGGCGGCGCTTTCCACTTTGGCAGCACAAGGCCGTTGCTTGTAGTATTCAGCCGTCCGTTCAGAGGCGACGTAGCTCGACTGCGCCTTATTGTAGCCTTTCAGTCCTAATATCTCGGCACATATCAGGCTGCCATTCGCCTCTTTCGATTTCTCCAGAAGTTCCTGAACAACCTTGTAGCATGCCGACTTGCCTTCGCGGTCGCTGCCTTCCGTTTGGCCGCAGTCGAGACCTGTCAGCATGACGATGCCGGAGACGGCTCCGCACATCATTCGCATCCTGCCGACGCCACCGCCGAAACCGGCGGCAATCTTCTTGGCCAGCGTGTCGTCGAGTCCGTATAAGTCGGCAAATGCTGCCACTACACTCTGACAGCAGCCATAGCCGGCCATGAAGTTTTCCACGGCCTTGGCCACTCTCGCGTCTAATTCCTGATCTGTCATCATCATGGTGTTCATATTGGCTGTAATTATCACATGGGCTGGTGCAGCTTCCGCCACTCCTTGGCACGGACTTTAATGTTCTGCGCAAGACACTCGCTGTAGAGCCAGGGCTCGCAGCTGTGGATGTCGCCCACGTTGAGGAAGCCCCTGTATGGTGAATATTCCGAGGCACTGTAGCCGCTGACGACGAGGACGTGGTGTGAAGGTGCGACGGTGACGGTAATCGTATCGTGGAGCGTGGCCGGAGTTGCGTCCGTCCGCCAGTTCACGGGGTTGATGCAGATGTCGGAGGCGGAGATGACGGGGATGACGTACTTCACATCCTTCACCGTGTTGTAGCAGATGGTAACGCCCGTGTCCGTCTCTCCCTCGGCAGGACGGATGTGGCTGCACTGCGCCATGTCGGCATTCGTCACCCACATTGCTGCGTCGTTATAGTCGGGTGCTTGTGGAATCAACGTTGCCTGCTCATTCTGGCTCGCTGCATGATCATCGCTCGTACACGATGCAAATGAGGCGCTTTGCCAAAGCAGTATGGCGGTCAGAAATATAAAGAATACCTTCTGCATATAAACTTTTCTCATTTCAGTCAATTACTTCGATATAAAAACTGAACGGACGGAAGCCGTCGTTGCAGCTGATCATTGCACTCATCGGGTTCTTCATCCATCCATCGTAGAAATTGCCCTCACCTCGGGCCAGCGACTCCACAAACTCGCGCATGGAGTACCATGCCGACGGACACATTCCTTCAGGCTGCCGGCCGTCGATGGATATCCACTGCTGGCCCTCCCTGACATCGCAGGTGTGCTCAATCGGATTCTCGTATTTCGCCATCAGATCCTCATAGACCGTCTGGCGAATGGCTGTGATTCGTACTTTGTTCATAATTATTTAGCCATCAGCCTTGTTCCGCTTCTTTGGCATAGTTTAATGATGTTTTTAATCAAAGACATAGAAGCCAGCCTCTGACGGATGGTCGAGCACTGTGCAGTTGGGATTTTCTTTCGTCATCAGCCAGGCCATCCAGATATCACCCCCCGCTGCTGCGATGAAGACGATGCTCCATAACAACAGATAGAAGCTGCCTATAATCAGGCATATCACAGCGGGTATAATACCTAAGACTATCAACGGCATCAAGGCAGCGACAATGTAAGGACGTGGATGCATAGGCTCGTTGCAGTGGCAGTATGGTGTCGCCATCTTCCACATTACTCCGAAACTGATGCTCTGCCAGCCACTCTGTGCAAAGCATGCCCAGGTGATGCCGTGAATCAGTTCATGCACCACAATACCTACTGCCATGAGGATCACAAACAAGCTACCACGCCAAGGGAACGTGTCAAAGAACTCTTCTACAGTTTCCCTCGACCACTGGTCGTGCCATATCAGTATGTATGGCACCAGCAAGACAATGCCGGAAACCACCATCAAAACAATCGCAAAGATATTTGCCTTTACGATGTCAATAGTCACTCTCCTTCCATTCTCAATATTTACCTCTTTCATGAAATATCCTGTAATACTTAATATATGTTGCAAAATTACTCAAATCTAATCAAATACGAATGGAAATGTGTAACTTTGTGCCAGAATTTAACAAATAACAGGAAAAAGTATATGGCATTTTTAGATTTAGTGAAACAGAGATATAGCTGTAGGAGCTATCAGGAGAAGAGTGTGGAACAGGAGAAGCTGGACTACGTGATGGAGTGCGTCCGCTTTGCGCCGTCAGCTGTGAATAAGCAACCGTGGATGTTCCGCATAGTCAAGAACGAGGCCGACAAGGCGAAGCTGCAGGAGTGCTACAACCGCGAGTGGTTCCAGACGGCTCCGATGTACATCATCTGTAGCATCCTGCACGACGAGGAGTGGGTGCGCTCGGACGGCAAGCATCATGGCGACATCGACATTGCCATTGCCGTGGAGCATCTGTGTCTGGCCGCTACGGAGCAAGGCCTCGCCACCTGCTGGGTCTGCAACTTCGATGCTGAGAAGTGCAAGCAGCTCTTCGCCATCGCTGACAGCGAAGAACCTGCCGTGTTAATCCCCATCGGTTATGCTGCCGACGAGCCGAAGGAAAAGGGAGGAACCCGCGATGTTGATAATATCGCGGGAGGGCACCAGCGCAAGGAGATTGAGGAAATAGCTAAATATTAAGGAGTTCCTCAGCCAACGGCACATACCAGCCGCGGACTTCCTCTGCCGTCGGGGTATGACCGCCGGGGAAGTGGAACGAGCGGTTGTAATGCTGCAAGAAGAGCGGCTCAAAGTGAGCCAGCGTGTCCTGCTCGCCGAACAAGCCCCAGATACGGTCTTGTAAGTCGGGGCGGCAATTGTCAAACTGAATAGCCTCCATTTCGGCAAACTCCTCAATCAAGGCTTCATCGATAACGAAGTTCTGCTTGCCGTCCTTTCGCGGCGACTTGTACTGATGCTCGCCGATGCGCTGCCTCAGGAACTCCGTCATCCTGAAGTGCGGATTGCCCAACAAGGCCGGAATGCCCGCGACGGGAGCCACCATCTGAGCATAGAACGCCCCGCAGCTGTTGCCAATCAGGAGGTCAGGCTGTTCACGGTCTATCAACTCGCGGATGAATCTCACAGCCTCCTTCGGGTGCATCGGCAAGTCGGGTGTTATCACCTCCGCACGCCCCGTGAAAGCCTCGCGCAGAGCCACCGCCGGTACGCACTGGCCACTCGCATAGAATCCGTGTAGGAACAAAATCTTCATAAACATGGTGCAAATTTAGAATAAAAGAGCGTTTAATCACAGCCTTTGCAAAATCTGTCTAATAGTGCCTGACAGCCTTCAAGAACGTCGCGCCAAGTGGCCTCGAAGTTGTCTGTGTACCAAGGGTCGGCCACGTCACCGGGCCGTTTGGTGAAATCCATCAGCATCACTATTTTCCCTTCCGGGTCCCCACCGCAGATGTTCCGCATGTTGCGGATGTTCCACGAGTCCATGCCAATCAGCAGGTCGTAGCGGTTGTAGTCCGAGCGCGTCATCTGTCGTGCCGTCTTGCCCGCACAGCCGATGCCGTGCTCCGCCAGTTTCCGTCGGGCAGGGGGATAGACGCTGTTGCCTATCTCCTCCGTCGAGGTGGCCGCCGACTCAATCATGAAGTTGTCCTCCAACCCCACTTTCTTCACCAAGTCCTTCATCACGAACTCCGCCATCGGGCTTCGGCAGATGTTCCCGTGGCAGACGAAAAGTATTCTATGTTTTATGTTGTTATCCATTTGGGGTGCAAAGGTACGAATTTTTCAGCATTTATTGCACGATTCCATGAAAAAAAACGCGGAGGCTCGTCACTAATTCTGCGGAGGCTTCACAGAAATTTCCCAGGCGCTGGGACAAAATTCCCACAGCCTGGGACAAAAATCCCAGGGCCTGGGACAAACTTGCGGAGGCTCCACAGAAACCTGGGGCTTTGCCGTTGAAAAATCACGGGGCTTGGTGCGTTTGGAATATCCACAAGAAAATCGGCAAACAATTGAAATCAATTATTTGCCGATTATCCTTGTGATCCGTTTGGGGCTCGAACCCAAGACCCCAACATTAAAAGTGTTGTGCTCTACCGACTGAGCTAACGGATCTACCTTGTGCTTGTTTTGAAAAGCGCCTGCAAAGGTACTAAAAAGAAGTGAAAAGTGAAGAGTGAAGAGTGAAAAATTTGCTGTCGCCCTTACTTTTTTAACATCTTTTTACCTTTTCTATACATTCATCTTTTTATTTTTTCTCTTCTATGGCCTTGCGGTAGCACTCGCGGCAGAGAGGTTCGTATTCCTGAGTTTCGCCAAGCAGCACACGGCGGTCGTTGTCGACGGTACGGTGGCTGACGTAGGCCAGTGAGCCGCACTTGACGCAGATGGCATGTACTTTTGTGACATCGTCGGCTATGGCACAGAGGGCTGGAATGGGGCCGAAGGGCACGCCTTTGAAGTCCATGTCGAGACCGGCGATGATGACACGCACGCCACGGTTGGCCAGTTCGTTGCAGACATCAGGTAAGCCATTGTCGAGGAACTGTGCCTCATCGATGCCAACGACATCAATGTCTGACGACAACAGCAGAATGCTTGCCGACGAGTCGATGGGCGTGGATGTGATGTGTTTCTGGTCGTGGCTGACGACATCTTCGTCAGAGTAGCGCGTGTCGATGGCCGGCTTGAATATTTCCACGCGCTGCTTGGCGAACTTGGCGCGACGCAGGCGGCGGATGAGTTCTTCCGTCTTTCCAGAAAACATGGAGCCGCAGATGACTTCAATACGTCCGGAACGGTGATATTCTCCGTAGATGTTGTTATTCATAATGGGTACAAAATTACGAAAAAAAGTGAAAAGTGGAGAATGAATAGTGAAAAAAATACTACTACAGTCAATTATTTACCATTTTTTGCTATCTTTGCATCCGAAATGGGAATATTGTACATTGTTCCAACGCCAGTTGGCAACATGGAGGATATGACACTGCGTGCCATCCGCATATTAAAAGAGGTGGATTTGGTGCTGGCAGAAGATACCCGGACTTCGGGCATCCTTTTAAAGCATTTCGATATCAAGAATCAGCTTTTGTCACACCATAAGTTCAATGAGCATGGCACGTCGGCAGCTATTGTTAGTCGCCTGATGGCAGGTGAAGATGTGGCTCTCATCAGTGATGCGGGCACACCGGGCATTAGCGATCCAGGTTTTTTCCTGGTGCGTGAGGCGGTCAGGGCTGGCGTCGAGGTGCAGTGTCTGCCGGGTGCGACGGCCTTTGTGCCGGCTTTGGTCAGTAGCGGACTTCCGTGTGACCGTTTCGCATTCGAAGGTTTCCTGCCGCAGAAGAAAGGACGCCAGACGAAAATCCAGAGTCTGGCTACCGAAGAGCGTACGATGATTTTCTACGAATCGCCTTACCGTTTGACAAAGACGCTGCAGCAGTTTGCTGAGGCTTACGGTGAGGACCGTCAGGTAAGTGTGTGTCGTGAAATATCAAAAGTGCATGAGGAGAGTGTACGTGGTTCGCTGGCCGAGGTGATCGCCCATTTTCAGGAGCATGAGCCCAAAGGGGAGATTGTGATCGTGCTGGCTGGTTACGAAGAAGAAAAGAAAAATCAAAATAGTAAGAAACAATGAAGAAATTATTTTATTTAGTCGTTTGCGTGCTGGCAGTCGTCGCTTGCAAACAGGAACGTTCCAAAACTGAGATTGAGGCTATGCAGAAAGTGGATTCACTTAGTCGTATTGTCGTCCAGAAAGACAATGAAATCAACGACATGATGAACACCTTCGGCGAGATAGAGGAAGGCTTCCGCGAAATCAATGAGGCTCAGAACCGTGTGGCTATTGCCAAACAGGGTGAGGGTACCAGTTCGGCTCAGCGTATCCGTGAGAATATGCTGTTCATCCAGAACACGATGACGCAGAACCGTGAGCTTATCAACAAGTTGAAGCAGCAGCTTCGCGAGAGCAGCGTCAAGGGCGATGCCCTGCGTAAGCTGGTGGAGAGCATGCAGTTGCAGTTAGACGAGAAGGAACAGCAGTTGCAACAGCTTCGTGCACAGTTGGACGAGAAGGAAATCCGTATCATGGAGCTGGACGAGAAAGTGGCCAACCTGAATGACAATGTATCAGAACTGACGACTGAGACCAAACAGCGTGCAGAGACTATTTCTGCTCAGGACAAGCAGTTGCACACGGCCTGGTTCGTCTTTGGAACGAAGAGCGAACTGAAGGAACAACAGATTCTGGTGGACGGCAAAGTGCTGCAGTCGAGCTTTAACAAGGAGTATTTCACCAAGATAGACATTCGTGTAGACAAGGAAATCAAACTCTATTCAAGCTCAGCCAAGATCCTGACATCACATCCTGCCAGTGCCTACACCTTGCAGCGTGATGCCAATAAGCAGTACGTGCTGCGCATCACTGATCCACAGCAGTTCTGGTCGACAAGCAAGTATCTGGTAGTTCTTGTTAAGTAGGAGGTGTCGGTTGAGAACAGGCCGTCTCTTTTCCTGGCTGATCACCGCTCTGCTGTTTTTAGCGTGTTCTGGCGATGACAGCGACTCTGACTCTATCTCCGTCACTTCGGGCGGGGTGGTGGAGTTGTCTTCTGTCGTCAATCAGTCCATGACAGTCACCTTCCAGGCACCGGGCGACTGGTCTGCTGCATGCTCTGCAGACTGGGTTGTCTTCTCGCCTAAGGCAGGGCATGCCGGCAGCAACAGCATCACGGTGACAACATCGAAAACCAACAGGACAAAGAATTCACGTTCGGGTCAGCTCGTCATTACATCTGGTTCCGTTCGAAAGCCTGTGACCTTGATACAAAGTTCGCTGTATGCCATTTTTGACCAAAAGGAATATATGGTTGAAGCTGATGGCGGAGTTCTTTCGTTGGCTTTCAAAACGAATGTTGAAAGCGACAAACTGATGGTGAGGTACAGTCAGCAAGACTGGATTCACTGGGAGAATGAAGCACGGCAGACACGTGCAGAATGGAGTGGAAAGACGCATAACCTTCAGGTGGATAGGAACACGACGGCCGACGGTCGCGTTGCCCTGTTTGTCTTGTCAATGCCCGGCCGTGATGGCGAATGGGTGGGATTGGACACTGCCTACGTCTACCAGTCGGCGGTAGTGACCGACTACGAGTCGTCTGACTATTCTTCCGACGGTGTCGTCAGTCTGTTGCAGAAGTCGACAGAAGGCCGCGGTATTCCTGTGATACTGATGGGCGACGGCTTTAGCGACCGCGATATTGCTGACAGCACCTATCTGACGGTCATGAAAAAGACCATGGAGAACCTGTTCAGTGAGGAGCCTGTGCGCTCGTTGCGTTCCTATTTCGATGTGTATGTTGTGACGGCCGTTTCACGTCATGGTAATGTCGGCAAGGATTGTACCACGGTGTTCAGTACCGTTCCGTCCGTCAGTGGCTCGGATATCGACTTCGATGACCAGGCGGTGTTGGAGTATGCCCAACGTGTGAAGGATATTGACGTGACGAACGCTTTGGTTGTCGTCATTCTCAACAGCCGTGTACACAATGGCATGACCATGATGCTGAGCGACAAGGACACGGGGAAACCCATACAGTATGCTGTTGCACTGTGTGCGACGATTGACGGCTTGGAGAGTGATGTGTTCCGTCAGGTACTGACCCATGAGGCGGTGGGGCATGGCTTTGCCAAGCTGGCCGATGAGTATGGCTATGATGCTAAGGGTGCACCGAGTGCAGACATCGTCAGTATGTTGAAACAGCTTCATCAATACGGGTGGATGAGAAATGTCGACGTCACGGGCGATAAGGACGAGGTGCTCTGGCATGAGTTCATCGGCGACAGCCGTTTTGACAACGAACAGATAGACATCTATGAAGGTGCTTATACGTATGCTTTCAGTGTCTATCGTCCGACAGAGGAAAGCATGATGAATCATAACAAGAGTCCCTTCAACGCCCCCAGCCGTAAAGCTATCTATGACCGCGTGATGGCCTTGGGAAAGGGTAGGGCGGAGTCTACGCATGACGAGTTTGCCGATTTTGACATGCAACATAAACCCGCGCAATGGAATTACTCCACACGCGGGCCTGTCTGGTCACCGTCACGCCGACTGGCGTCTCCGACGGTCAAAAGGGTTAAGTGGGATGCTATTTCGAGAGGAAGCCGAGCAACTGAGTAAGGCTGTCCTCCTTCTTCCACTTTGTCTTGTTCTCTTTCAGGAAAGTCTTCAGGGCGTCAGCCTTTGCGTCGCCCACGAATTTCTCAACACCTTTCTTGGTGGCTTCTATCTGTTGGCCACCAATGATGAAGTAATATTGCTCCACAAGAGGTATCGTGCGGCCTTCCTTCTTCTCTTGAAGCATCAGTCCCAATTCGGGCTGATCCATGCCGCCGAGGTCAATGCCTAATGACGACAGGTCGCGAGAGGCTGAAGAATTGAGGCTGGAACCATAGGCACCGCCGCCGCTGGAACGCATGGCATCGAAGTCGCCCTTTGTCAGTTTCAACAAAAGGTTGGTGCCTTCGTTGGCAATGATGCGCATCAGCTTATGGTCGGAGAAGAGATAGGCATCGCTGCCAATTTCTACACGCACCACCTTCTTGTCATCGCTCTGGTAGATTCTGCCGTCTTTCTTGACGTAGTGCAGCACATTGCCCCACAAGTGAATATTCAAGTCGGCCTGCGACTTCTCGTTGCCTTCGAAGTAGATGGTGCCGGGGGTGAAGTCCTCATAGATGTACGGCCACTTCGTGTTGGGCTCAAACTTCTGGGCTTGAGCCGTCAGAGAGGCTGCAATTGTCAGCATCAGAATTGAAAACACTTTTTTCATCATCTTCATTCTTTATTTCCTTACCCTTTTATAACTTCTTCTGCTGCCGTCGCTCATGCGCTGGCGGACAATGCTCAGACCCTTGCCGGCTGCATCCATGCGCATGCCGCTGAGGCTGTAGATTTCCTCGCCGATAACAGTCGGAGTGGTTTCCACCAGATTGATGCCGTCGGTAGTGGTTACGTGAATGGTGAAGTGGCGCGTCACGGAAGCCTTGTTCTGCGTGTTTGTCGCGGTGATCTCAATGTTCCGGTCGCCGTCTTCCAGTGACAACTCTTTGGTGGTCACTAACTGTCCGTCTACGACTTGGAAGGGAGCGGGCATGTTCGTGTGGAAAATCACATTATATTCGCCCACTACCTTGAACTCGTATGTCGGGTTCTCGGCTTCGCTCTCCACTGTGATGTCGCCCACGACGGAACCTGCCGGCTTCATGGCCATGATGCTGTTGTTCGACAGATAGATGTTGCTGGGTTTCTCGGATGGCGGGCGGATGCCTACCACGACGCTTTGTCCGTCTGTGTAGTTCATGTCCATCTTCGCATCCTTCAGACCGTTCAGTTGGAAATAAGCATTGCCAACGCCGCCCCAGCCCCAGTTCACGTGGAAGGCAGAACTGCCATCGAAGCCATCGAGGTTGAAGCAGTGTCCATAATGCTTCTTGGGATCGCTGCCGCTATAGGCCACGGCCCGGCCTTCCTGCAATTCTGTGACAATCAGGTCGTGCCAGTCTTCATCGCTCCAGCCATTGCGGCTGTACCACTTGACAGACTGGGGATACTTAAAGTTGCGCACCAAGGCACCGGCGATATAAGCATCCTGAGTTCCTGAACCGTCGACACCATAATTCATCTTGACGCTGACACCACAGTGGTAGAGCAGACGGGCTACGTCGTCGTTGCCATTGGCACCGCTTAGAATAGCACTCCAGTTATAATCGGGCTCAGCATCATAGTCTATGTACATAGAACCGTAAATCTCATGCGTATAGCCGTAGTTGCCAACCGGACGGTCGGGCCATTTGGCCACGCTCATGGCCTGCGCCATACCTACGGCCACACAGCCAACGACGGCCTGTCCGTCATTAGTCTTTGGGCAGTACTTCTGAAAACTGCCTGTCTGATTCCATTTGACCGTAATCAGCGGCTCCACCTTGTTGGCACTGGCATAGCGACGAGCCATTGCCGGACGTGATGCCTCAATTCCCTGCTCGCCTACCTGTAGCCTTTCCCATCCGTGGTGGCGTGAGCCCGTCAAGCGGGCGTTACGCACTACCTGGTCACTGTACCAGTTCATCTGGCTCTGCATGTTCTCGGGCATGTCCTTCTCTTCGGGGAACACACCGTCGGGGCTGTAGCCGATGAGTGGACTCGACTGGTCTTCGGCAGAAATAAGCATCCAGCCCTGGGGTGCGAACTGCACTACATGGTATGCCTTTTGCCCTTCGTAATAAACGGTCTTTACAGACTGCACTTCGCCCTCGAAGCCATCCACGCGGTCGGCCATGATAAGTTTTGCCGTAGCGGCGGCCATTTCCTTACTGACCTCAGCGGCCTGAAGGGTCAGAGGCGCCATCAGGACGGCGAGCAGTAATGTCTTTCTAATGTTCATTCTTTTTTATAGTTGTTAATAACGCGAAAAAGTCCCCTTTCTCCCTGCGCAGGGCAGAGAAGAAAGAGGACTTTATCAGGTTTCAATTACTTTCTAACGTGCTTCTTCAGACTACGTGCAGCCTTGCTCAGCTTCTTCGCCTTCTTAGCAGCCTTGGCGCGGACAGCAGCCTTGCGGGCAGCAGCATCGGTTTTCGGCGACAATGCAGCAATGGTTGCCTTTTCGAACCAACCAATTGCATTTTCGTAGGTCTCGTCATAAGCCACGATACCCAAGTCGGTAGAAGTGATGGTGCCGTCAGAATTGATGGTGAACTCAATCAGATCTTCATAGGTCTGGCTGTAGAGCACGAGGCCGTATGTAGTACCCTTCGAGTTAGTATAGTTGCCCAGAATCTGATAAGCGTCAATGAACAACTTACCCGAAGCCAAGTCATACGAGCCTTCCAGCTCTGCACCTTCAACCAAATCACTGAAGAGGCCCTTGATAATCAGACCGCCCTTCTTCTCAGGATTCTCGCTGATGGTGACGGGGCCACCGTTGTAGAGCTCGGGCTCGTCATCGTAAGCCGAGTAGTAATCGAAGTCGAACGTTCCCAGAACCATATCAACAGTGGGAGCGAAGAACTGCCACTTAGCTTTGCTGGTGTAAGCAGCATTGGGATTACCCAGTACGTCGGCTACTGCACCCTCAACAAGTGAAACGGTGATGAAGTCACCACCAACAGGTGTTGCGGGCAGCACATAGCTAATCACACTGTCTTTTACAGTCCAGTCGTCTGCACTCAGTTTATAGGTGGCAGTGCGGCTGGCATTTGTGAAGGTCACGCTCAAGTCACCAGCTTCCACAGCAGCATCATTGCGATAGATGTCGAACGGGAAGGTGATGGTGCCCTGGAAGTCGGCAACGTTGGCGATCAGCGCACCGTTGGCAGGAGCGGTCACGTAAGAGTCAGCAATCTCAAAGGCCTCATTTGTGGCATGCACCCAAGCGCCTGTGAAGCTACCGGTTTCCATGTTCAGACCGCTGTTCAGAGCAGCACTGGGATTACCCTTGACGTCCTTGAAGGCGCCAGCCTCGTAAGAGAAGCAGACGTAGGCACCAGCGGGAGCTGTGGGAGCAGCAAACACGGCTGCCTTTCCTGATACCTCGACGACAATAGCCTCAGCAGCAATGTCCACGGGGTTCATGATGTCCCACTCCTTGAAATATTTAGCCGTCACGGCACCCTCACCACGGGTAATTGCTTCGCTGAAGGTCAGCTGCACAGCCCTGTTGTCGGCATCGCGAGCGATGGTCTGAGGTTTGGGATTCAGCGCGTCGGTTGTCTTGATGCTCTTCACCACGATATTGCCAACGATACCCTTGTCGCTACCAGCCACGGCGTAAACCTGATAGGTAGTGTTGGGGGCAGCATTGTCGATGTTAATGGTTGTGGTAGGCTGGTCAGCCACCTTCACCACAGCATTGCCATAACCGCCCTTGTAGAGGGTAGCCGAGTCGAGCTGCTCAGCTTCATCGTTAGCGTCGATGATATAAGCATAGTAGGCTGCACCTGCAGCAGGGGTAATGGTCACGGTAAATGCCGAGTCGGTCGGTGTGCCTGCTTTAATCTGCACATCAATACCGGGGCCGGCACCATAGTTCTCTGTGGTGGGGTCATCGAAGTTGGTGCAACTTGTCAGACCTGCGAGAACCATTGCCAAACTATATATTAGTTTCTTCATAATTCTTTAGTTTGTTAAAGGTTAATTACTTCTTGAATATACCACCCATTTCAATAGCGTACCAACCAGCGCTCGTGGTCGTACCAGCATTGTAAGCGTGAGCGCCGAACCAGTCTTCAATCGTGATGGTTCCATCGGGGCTGATCTTACCAATGATGTAGTCGCCGTTCTCAATGTCGGTCTCACCATTGTCGCGGAAGCCTTCCAGAATGACATCGTATGATGACGAGTTGGCAGTGGTCTGGCCGACAGGGATGCGAATCTCTGTCTTGTCTTCGTTGACGATACCGTAGACAGGAGAAGAATCGCTGCAACCGCCAGAGCAGATGTTGTAGATCCAAACCTTGCTCAGGTCAGAAGCATCCTTCTCGAATGTAGCTGTCCACTCTTCCTCTGCACCGTCTGAGAAGTAGTCGTAACCGATAGCCTTCATGGTTCCAAGGATGAATGCGAGCGGGTGTTCGTCGTCTTCGATGGTCACTACACAAGTCTTGTTGGCACCGAGGTTGACGCCCTGTGCGTTCTTCAGTGCGATGGTCATCTTGACATCGCCTCCGAACACGTCGTTGTTGATGATCTTGAACTTGATGTACTGCGTAGCTGCGCCGGGAGCGAAATTCAAGGTGTTGCCCTCATTAACCAGCGTGTAGTGCTTTCCAGCCACAGCGCCAGCCGCTGAGTCGGGAGTGATTTCAAATTCGACGGAACCGTTCATGCCTCCCAGTGAAGTCAGCATGACGGGAATCGACAGTGTGTCGCCAGTCTCGGAGATTGAAGCCGAGGTCTGCTGAATGGCCACGAAGGCATTCGCATTGTCGAACGTCGGATACTCGTTGATGTCGCACGATGCTAACGAGAGCACTGCAGCGGCCATCAGTCCGTATGTTAATTTTAGTATCTTCATAATCGTTATAACTCTTAATTTTTAACTCTTAATTCTTAACTGATTAGTATCCCGTGTTCTGAGTCATGTTGGGGTTGGCGTCCATCTCGCGCTTGGGGATAGGCATAGCCCAACGGTAGTCGGGGGCAGCGGGAATGTCCTTGTTCACGGTGCCGTCGAAGTCGGTGCGCTTCAGGGCTGTCTGTGTGCGGGCCAGGTCGTAGACGATGTGACCTTCGAACATCAGTTCCTTGCGGCGTTCGTCGAGCACGTTGAATGTACCGGGAACGGTAGCACCACGCTTCGAAGCAATGGCCTCGAGGTCGCCACGTGCGCTGGCGCCACTGATAGAAGCACCCTTAGAGATAGCCTCGGCACGGTTCAGATACATCTCAGAGAGACGCAGGATAGGAATGTTGGTCTCGCGGGGAACGGAACCAGCCTTACCAGCATACTTGAGGATCAAGTTGTCGTTCTCGTTCTTCTGGAACAGATTCAGACGGACGTCGGTTGCTTCATACATGTCAACCAGGTCCTTGGTAGCACAAACGTCGCCAGAACCGTCGTTACCGCCGCCCCAGCTTGTGATGTAGGCGAGGTGAGTCCAACCAGACTCGTCCCAGTAGTCGTTCTTCTTCGAACCGTAGATTTCGAAGATAATCTCACCGCCCTTGGGAGCGGTAGCTGCTGTGAACATGCCCAGATAAGCATCGCCAGAGGCCAGCGAGAACTTGCCGCTGTTGATGACCTTCGTAGCATAGTCGGCAGCACCCTGCCAGTTTTCCATATAGAGGTAAACGCGTGAAAGCAGTGCCTGGATAGCGGGCTTTGTGCAAGCTGCAGCAGCGTCGTCGACGCCGGCACGTGCATAGTCATCGCTCATCAGCTTCTCAGCCTCCAGCAGGTCTTCAACCACCTGCTTGTAAACCTCACCTACCGTGTTACGTGCAGGCAGTCCGTTTTCGGTCACCAGCATGACGGGTACGCCGGGATTCTCAGTACCGCACTTGTAAGACTGTGCGTAGGTGATAACGAGGTCGAAGTGGCAGAGTGCACGCATGAACAGTGCCTCGGCCTTCAGGTTGTTCACATCCTGTTCAGAAGCTTCACCTTTGTCGCAGGCTTCCAGATTGTTGATGATGTTGTTAGCCCACGAAATGGTATAGTAGGCATGCGTCCACAGAGAAGAGGTAGAGCTCTCATTGTAGTTCCACTGAGTATCGTTGCGATAGCGTCCTGAACCGGGGATTGACAGTGGGTTCTTAGCGTTGCCGCCACGCAGTTCCGACTGCAGGACGAACTGACCGTCGTACCAAGTAGCACTCTGCAGTCTCGAATAGAGAGCAGCTCCAGCCTGGTTCAGACCGTCGAATGTTGCGTATGTGAGTTCGTTGCTCTGCTTCATCTTCGGCTCTTCCTCTAAGAAGCCTTTGCAGGCGGTGAACCCACTGGCTGTGGCAATCAATGCCAGTCCTATAATTATCTTTTTCATATCTTACTTCTATTTATCAATTTATCAATTCTTCAATTCTTCTTAGAACGTCAGGTCAAGACCTACGATGAATGACTTAGAGACGGGATAAATACCGTAACCCATACCGTCGACACCACGCTCGGGATCCCAGAAGTTGACATCGTGGAAGGTATAGACGTTCAGACCGCTGGCATAAACGCGGGTGGCCTTCAGGCCGACCTTCGACAGAATGGTCTGCGGCAGCTGGTACGACAGTGTGATGTCCTTGATGCGGAAGTAGTTGCCCTTCTCAATCCAACGGTTCGAAGAGTAGCTGTAAGAGTCGGTGGCATTACCGGCGATGGGCTTGGGGTTCACGCCAGTGTCGCCTTCCTTCTTCCAGTAGTCGAGAGCATGCTTCTGCTGGTTCATCGACATCTGGTTACCGTCAGAGGTCAGGTAGCGGTTCTCAATGATCATCACCTTGTTGCCGCCCTTGAATTCGCCGACAACGCTCAGCTGCAGACCCTTCCAGCTTACGGTGGTGTTCACACCGCCAGTGTAGGTGGGCTCGGGGCTACCGCTCTTTACGTAGGCAGCGTCGTTGAAGTTGTTGGTCAGTTCACCGTCCTTAGTGCGCCAGAGGGCCTCACCGTTGACGGGGTTCACGCCTGCATAGTCCTTCAGCCAGAAGGTGAACATCGACTCGCCCACGATGTGCTTCAGACGTGAATCCTCAGAGTAAGACATCATCTCAGGTGTGCCGTCCTCGGGCTGTTCACCAGTCAGCTCCAGAATCTTCGTCTTGTTGTGGGCAATGTTGAAGCCAACGTTCCACTGCCAGTCACCCTTGTTCAGGATTTCAGCGTCGAACTGGAACTCAATACCCGTGTTGCGCATCGAACCGATGTTGACCGTAGCGGTGTTGAAACCAGAAGTTGACGACTGGGCCTTGTCGAGCAGCATGTCGGTGGTCTTACGAGTGTAGACATCGATGCTACCCGAGAAACGCTTCAGGAAGCGGAAGTCGATACCCCAGTTCCAGGCGAAGTTCTTCTCCCATGACAGGTCGGGGTTGGCAGGCGTTGAGGGACGCAGACCGGTCACGCCGTTATAAATAGAAGAGGTATAGGTACCATACTGCATGTAGTCATCAATATTATCGTTACCGTTGACACCGTAGCTGACACGTACCTTACCCATGTCGAGCCACTTGGCATCCTTCATGAATGCCTCGTTGTGCAAGTTCCAGCTGGCACCGACAGACCAGAACGTACCCCAGCGCTTGTTCTCACCGAAGCGAGAAGAACCGTCGGTACGGATAGAAGCCTGCAGATAGTAACGTGAATCGAAGTTGTAGTCCAAGATACCGAACCATGACATCAAGGTGCGGTCTCTGATGTAGTCCTCAATGGGGTGGCTAGAAGAGTCACCCGATACGAGGTAAGGAATCTGTGGGTTCAGGCCTTCAGCCATACCGTACAGATACTGATAGTGGTTCTTGTTGGCTTCCTGACCGAGCAGTACGCGGAGGTTGTGCTTCTCGAAGTAAGTGTCCTCCCACGTAGCGGTGTTAGAAGTTGTCAGGTTGCGGCGCTGGCTCTCAATCATCTGCAGCTCAGGATATCCGGCAGCATAGTTGTGAGCTTCCAGTGACCAGTAGCGGCGGCTCTCGATGAACTTGAGCTCGGCAGCGTTGGTGGTCTTCAGGGTCAGCTGCTTGATGGGCTTCCACTCCAGATAGAAGCTGCCGTTGATGAAGTAGGTTTTCTGCCACTGGTCGTCGTAAGCTGCTGTGGCACGGGGGTTCGAATTAGAGTTCTCGGGAATGGCCGAGTTGTGTTTTCCCTGTTTGTCGTAGGCAGGTGTCCAAGGCAGGATAGTCATGCCGGCGAAAGCGGGGTTAGAGTAGTAGAGTGACTGCATGGGCACGTCGTTGGCCTCGGTGTAACCCAGGTTGATGCGGGTACCGGTCTTCAGGTGTGAGTTGATCTCGTGGTCAACGTTCACACGGGCCTGCAGACGCTCGAAGTCTGAGCCGTAGTAGATACCGTCGGTCTTGTGGTAAGACAGCGAGTTGTAGTACTTCGTCTTGGCAGAACCGCCCTGCATGGTGATCTCATACTCCTGAGTCTTGCCATGACGGGTGAAGTGGTCCATCCAGTTAGTCTGCTGGCGGCTGAGCAGCTCGTAGGGACGATAGTAGGAAGCACCGGCAGTGGGGTTGTCGGGATCCTTGCCGGCATTGCGGATGGCGTCGCGCTGATACTGCAGCAGCTCCTGTCCGGTCATGATACCGAAATCGTTATCGTTAGCCAGTGACGAAACACCATACTTGGCACGCACGGTAAACATCGACTTACCCTCCTTACCGCTCTTAGTGGTAATCAGGATGACACCGTTAGCAGCACGCGAACCGTAGACAGATGCAGCGGCAGCGTCCTTCAGCACGGTGATAGACTCGATGTCATCAGGGTTGATGGTAGCGATAGGGTTCGAGGTGTTCACCATCTCGTAGTCATCCTCACCCATGATGGCAATACCGTCGACCACGTACAGCGGGTTGTTGCCAGCGTTGATGGAGCTGTTACCGCGGATACGGATATCGGAAAAAGAACCAGGCTGACCAGACTGCTGGGTAATCATCACACCAGCAAGCTTACCACCGAGCATCTTGTCGAGCGAAGTGGCGGGGATGTCAGCAATCTCTGCACCGGAGACGGTCGTGATAGAACCCGTCTTGGCCTCGCGGCGCTGTGTACCGTAACCTACGACAATCACGTCGTCCAGCATCTTCGAATCCTGTTTCAGGAATACGCGCATGCCGTTCTTGGCCGTTACCGTCTTCGACTCATAGCCCAGATACGAAACCGTAATCTGGTTCTTGCCGGCAGGCAAGGTCAGCGAGAAACGACCGTTAGCGTCGGTTAACATTCCGGCCTTGTCACCATCAACGCGGACGGCGGCGCCGATAATCGGCTGACCGTCTTCCTGTGAGAGCACAGTACCGTTAACCTTTGTCTGTGCAAGTGCTTCGCCCATGAAGAGGAAAAGGCTTGCCAAAAACAATGTTAGTCTTTTTTTCATAATCTCTCTCGTTTTTTTTGTTAATATAAATGTAAATAGTTAATTTTTACGCGTACCTAATTAATTAATATGGGCGCTTCTCTTGCCAGAAGTGTCCACTCCTTACCTTTCAGTCTGCAAAAATACTACATAAGTTTCAAAAAAACGAATAAAATTTAAAAAAAATCACAAATTTGCCTCATTTATTAACAAAGCGCGTTGGATATGCCATATAAAAAGAGACAAAAAAAGGCCGAATGGCACAAGCGATTCGGGAAAAATACAGAGAGGCTCCGGAGAAAATTCCCAAGGCTTGGGACAAATGTCCCAGGGCCTGGGACAATGACGCGGAGGCTCTATAGAAAGATGTAGGGATTTTGTGTTATATCACGAACTGCACTTCCTTAAAGGCCATCAGGTAGGTTTCGCGATTGTCGTGGAGCAATTCCAAGTGTCCGTCGTCAGTGACGTTCACGAGCTTGCAGTATGCTTCCTGGCCATCGGCAAACCTGTAAAGGTGGGTTTCGCCCATGCGGTAGAGCTGGCGGCGATAATGCTTACGTATGACGTCATGATGACCAGCCCGTATCATCTCCATGTATTTTGCGAGGTTGTCCAGCACCTTTTGCAGCACCTCGTCGCGGTCGACGGCATGGCCAAGAATCTGGCACAAGGAAATAGGATTGGGCGCATCGCTGAGAAAGCACGTCTGGTTCACATTGATGCCAGTGCCAATGATGCAGTCCATGATATGGTTGCCCTGCAGTGTCGTCTCTATCAGCGTGCCACAGAGCTTGCTGTCCTTCCAGTAGATGTCGTTAGGCCACTTGATGCTTACGTCATCGGCATAGTCGGAGAGCGTATCGCTGAGAGCCAGGGCATTGGCCATTGAGAGGATGAACTGGTCGGCAGCCAAGACATCGGCAGGATGTACCAGAATGGAGAACAGCAGGTTCTTTCCCCGCTCCGACTCCCACGTGTTGGTGCCGCAGCCCCGCCCCGCCGTTTGGTAGTTGGCCACCACGACAGTACCTGTAGCGTGTTTGTCGGCCGTTGCATAGTTCTTTAGCCAGCGGTTCGTCGAGTCAGTCTCGTCAATATGAACAATTTTCCATTCCACGCTGCAAAAGTACGATTTTTTTTGTAATTATACGCAGTGGAACAGAAAAAATAACGGAATGCCAGCGACAGTGTACAGTTATTAATTTTTGTTTATTTTTTTTATATTGTTTTATAATTTCTTTTGATTAATAATGATTTTTACCTACTTAATTATGAACCAGCGTGCCGATCTCCTCGCCGTCCATCACCTTCTTCAGGTTGCCGACGACGTCCATGTTGAACACGTAGATGGGCAGGTTGTTGTCCTGGCACATGCAGATGGCCGTAAGGTCCATTACCTTCAGCCCTCGTGCGAGTACCTCTTTATAAGTAATAGCGTCGAACTTCGTGGCCGTGGGGTCTTTCTCAGGGTCAGCAGTGTAGACGCCGTCCACACGCGTGCCCTTCAGCATCACGTCGGCCTCAATCTCGATGCCGCGCAGCGACGAGCCCGTGTCGGTCGTGAAATAGGGAGACCCCGTACCGGCGGAGAAGATGCAGACATAGCCCTGCTCCATGGCCTCAATGGCCTTCCACTTGGTGTAGAACTCACCGATGGGCTCCATGCGGATGGCCGTCAGCACCTTGTTCTTGACGCCCACGGCACCTAAGGCCGACGACAGGGCCAGCGAGTTAATCACTGTGGCGCACATGCCCATCTGGTCGCCTTTCACGCGGTCGAAACCCTTCTGTGAACCACTGAGTCCGCGGAAGATGTTGCCACCGCCTATGACGATGCCAATCTGGACCCCCATCTCGCTGACTTCCTTAATCTGGCGGGCGTAGTCGCCCAGCCGTTCAGGGTCAATGCCGTAACCCTGCTTTCCCATCAGGCTCTCGCCCGACAGCTTCAGTAATATTCTCTTGAATCTTGCCATAATTCTTAATCCTTTATCGCGTAGCAACTATTTTTGTCCTTTAATCCTTAACTTCCTCAAACTCCACGTATTCACCATCGTTGTCGTCGAAAATCTTGCGGTCAGCTTTCTGTTCTTTGCGGTCGTCAATGATGGTGACGCCACCGTCTGTCCGCGTCGTGCGACGGGCACTCTGCTGCTGAGGCTTCTGTTCACGCGGTTTCTCCTCGTCGGCACTCTTGAAGTAGTCGTCCTTGAACTTCGGCTTTTCCTCTTCGTGATAGTGCTTGGTGGACGTACGCTTGAAGTATTCGTCTTCCTCAGCCATCCTGCGGGCCTCGCGGGCTTCTGCAGCCTCTCTCAGCCTGCGCTTCACGTCGCGTATGCGGTGGTGGAACAGAATGGCCATCACAATAGCGAGAAACAGGAACACACAGAGACAGATAATCAAAATTTCTTTCATAGAAATAAGGTGTTTTTAGTGAAAGGCTATTTCTTACGCATGGCGACAACAGAGAGCACGACGTACCAGGCAATGACAATGGCGATACCGCTGATGCCGAAAAACAAGAGCAGTGGGATGCAGGTTATCAGGAATATGTATTTTATCTCGTTGCCTTCCCAGCCCCAGGTCTTGAATTTCAGGGCGAACATAGGAATCTCGCTGACGAGTAGGTAACAGCTCCAGAACGTACTCAGCAGTATCAGCCACGAAGCGTAGGGCAGGGTGGGGAGCCATTCTCCGGAGCCTGCGATGAGCGACCCCCAGAACAGGGCATTGGCAGGCGTAGGCAGGCCGATGAAGCCTAATGCCTGGCGCTCGTCGAGATTGAACTTCGCCAGTCGCAGGGCCGAGAAGGCTGCCATGATGAAGGCCAGATAAGGTAATGCACATTGTGCATTGTGCATTGTGCATTCTGCATTAAGAAAATGGAAAACGATGGCTGAGGGAGCGAAGCCGAAGGTGATGTCGTCGGCTAATGAGTCGAGCTCCTTGCCGATGGGCGACGAGACATGCAGCAGACGCGCCGTCATGCCGTCGAAGAAGTCGAACACGGCACCGATGACGATAAACAGCAATGCCAGATGAGAGTCACCCTGGAAAGCCCAGTAAGTAGCAATACAACCTGAAATGAGGTTGCAGCACGTAATCGCATTAGGGATATGCTTCTTAAACATCGTGCGGTAGCAAATTATTCACTCTTCACTTTTCACTCTTCACTTCAGCTTCGCAATCACCGTCTGGTCGCCTGTCGTCGGCTGGTCCATGGTCACGCAGACTTTTGAGTTGAGCGGCAGGAACACGTCAACACGCGAGCCGAGCTTGATGAAGCCCATGTGCTGATCAATGTAGCAATCTTCTTCGGGCTTGGCATAGGTCACAATGCGGCGGGCCATGGCGCCGGCAATCTGGCGCACCAGGATGTCCTCGCCTTCAGGTGTGGTTATCATGATGTCGGCATGCTCGTTCTCCTCGCTCGCCTTGGGAAGCCATGCCTTGTGATAGTTGCCGTTGAAATGCTTCACGAACTTGACATGGCCGTCTACGGGAAACCAGTTGGCATGCACGTTCAGCGGACTCATGAAAATACTGACCATCAGTCGCTTGCCATGGAAATACTCGTTCTCGTCTGTCTCCTCGATGACCACCACCCTGCCGTCTGCCGGAGCCACCACGGTGCGTTCAGTGTCGCCGTTGAAATAGCGGATGGGACAGCGGTAGAAATTCAGGGCCATCAGCCATGCCGTCGTCAGGACGGCCGTCACGACAACACAGGGAATGATGCTGTCGAAGGCATGCCACAACGCTGTCGCAATGGCCGCAATGAGTACGGCACTGTAAAACAGCTCAGTCGTCCCTTCACGATGTATTCTTATTTTTTTGAGTTTCTTGATTCTTTCTCCCATAGTTGGCTTTTAGCAATTGCGATGCAAAGGTACGCTTTTTTTTACGTAAGAAACAAATTAAAATGTTAAAGTAATGTTAAATCCCTCCTGTCTCGGTAGAAAAGATTATTTAACGCATTTTTGTTTGGTGATGTCGGGAAAATGATGTATCTTTGCAGACATGGAAGACTTCATTCATCTGCATGTACATACATTCTACTCCATACTCGACGGTCAGTCAAAGATATCGAGACTCGTAGACAAAGCCATTGCCAACGGCATGAAGGGCATGGCCGTCACCGATCATGGCGACATGTTCGGCATCAAGGAGTTTCATGATTATTGCGTCGGCATCAACGGTAAGCGCAAGGAAGAAGGGCTCGAGGCGTTCAAGCCCATCTTCGGCTGCGAGATGTATGTGGCGCGTCACGGCTCCAAAGAGCAGAAGAACGGCAAGGATGACCAGAGCGGCTACCACCTCATTGTGTTAGCCAAGAACTATCAGGGCTACAAGAACCTTATCAAGCTCGTGTCGCGCTCGTGGACCGACGGCTTTTATATGCGTCCGCGTACCGACCGTGCCGACCTGGAGCGCTACCACGAAGGGCTGATTGTCTGTTCGGCCTGTCTTGCAGGCGAGGTGCCCCGCAAGATTTATGCCGGCGACATGGACGGTGCCCGTGAGGCTATCGAATGGTATAAGAACCTCTTTGGCGATGACTATTATCTGGAGCTCATGCGCCACGAGGTGAAGGATCCCGCTATTCGTGCTAACCGCGAGGTGTTCCCCCAGCAGCAGGTGGTGAACAAGGCGCTCATCGAGCTGGCTCACGAGTACGGCATCAAACTTGTCTGTACGAATGATGTGCATTTTGTCGATGAAGAGAATGCCGAGGCTCATGACCACCTGCTCTGTCTGTCGACGGGCAAGGACTTGGACGACCCTACTCGCATGCTCTACACCAAGCAGGAGTGGTTCAAGACCCGTGAGGAAATGAACGGCATTTTCAGCGATGTGCCCGAGGCTCTGAGCAATACCCTGGAGATACTTGACAAGGTGGAGATCTATAGTTTGGACCACGATCCCATCATGCCCTTCTTTCCTATTCCCGAAGAGTTTGGCTCGGAGGAACAGTGGAGAGCGAAGTTTACCGAAGAACAGCTCTATGAGGAGTTTACTCGTGATGAAAACGGTCAGAACCCGCTGCCGCGTGAGGAGGGCGAGAAGAAAATCAAGAAACTCGGCGGCTACGAGAAACTATACCGTATTAAGTTCGAGGCCGACTATCTGGCCAAGCTGGCGTATGAGGGTGCACATCGCCGCTATGGCGAACAGTTGTCGAAGGAGGTGGAAGACCGCATACGCTTTGAGCTTCACATCATGAAGACGATGGGCTTCCCGGGTTACTTCCTGATTGTGCAGGACTTTATCAACAGCGCCCGTGACGAACTGGACGTGATGGTGGGACCTGGCCGTGGCTCTGCGGCTGGCTCCGTGGTGGCCTACTGCTTGGGCATCACGAAGATCGATCCGCTGAAGTACGACCTGCTGTTCGAGCGTTTCCTCAATCCCGACCGTATCTCGCTGCCCGATATTGATACCGACTTCGATGACGACGGCCGAGGCCGTGTGCTGAAGTGGGTGGAGGACAAGTATGGCCACGAGAACTGTGCGCATATTATCACCTACGCCTCGATGGCCACGAAGAACAGTATTAAGGATGTCGCACGCGTAGAGAAACTGCCGTTGGCTGAATCGAACCGCCTGTGCAAGGCTATTCCCGACCGTCTGCCCGATGTGGATGGCAAGACGCCGAAGATGAATCTTTCCAACGCCATCAAAGCCGTGAAGGAGTTGCGTGATGCCGAGGCATCAAGCGATCCTGTCCTGGCCAACACCATCAAGTACGCCAAGATGCTGGAAGGCACCGTCCGCGGCACGGGCATCCACGCCTGCGGCTTCATCATCTGCCGCGACCCCATTAGCGACTGGGTGCCCGTTAGCACCGCCGACGACCCCGACTTCAAGGACACGAAGACCAACTGCACGCAGTACGACGGTCACGTCATCGAGTCCACGGGGCTCATCAAGATGGACTTCCTGGGGCTGAAGACACTCTCCGAGCTGAAGGAGGCCTGCGCCAATATCAAGCTGACGCGAGGCATCGACATCGACCTTGACAACATACCCATCGACGACCCCAAGACCTACGAACTCTATCAGCAGGGGCGCACCATCGGCACTTTCCAGTTTGAGTCGGCGGGCATGCAGAAATACCTGCGCGAGCTGCAGCCGACGGTCTTCGAGGACCTCATTGCTATGAACGCCCTCTATCGGCCGGGGCCTATGGAAAAGATTCCCAACTTCATTGCCCGCAAGCATGGCAAGGAGGAAATCAAGTACGACATCCCCATCATGGAGAAGTATCTGAAGGACACCTACGGCATTACCGTCTATCAGGAGCAGGTGATGTTGCTCAGCCGACTGTTGGCCAACTTTACCCGCGGAGAGAGCGACGCCCTGCGTAAGGCCATGGGTAAGAAGAAAATTGCCATCGTCAATGCCATGAAGCCTAAGTTCATTGCCGGTGGACAGAAGAACGGCCACGATCCTGAAGTGCTCGACAAGATATGGAAGGAGTGGGAAGCCTTTGCCTCATACGCCTTCAACAAGTCGCACGCTGCCTGCTACTCCTGGGTGGCCTACCAGACGGCCTATCTGAAAGCTAACTACCCCGCTGAGTTCATGGCCGCCATCATGAGCCGCCGTCGCGACCAGATAACGGAAATCACGAAACTCATGGACGAGTGCAAGCAGATGAAAATCAATACGCTGGGACCCGATGTCAACGAGTCGTACCAGAAGTTCGGTGTGAACCACAAGGGCCACATCCGTTTCGGACTGGCAGCTATCAAGGGCATGGGTGATTCTGCCGCACAGGCCATTATCGACGAGCGCGAGAAGAACGGCCCTTACAAGACCATATTCGATTTTGCCCAGCGTGTGCCCTTTGCCAGCGTCAACCGTAGGGCCTACGAGTCGCTGGCGCTGAGTGGCGGCTTCGACTCCTTCGGCATCCGTCGCGAGGAGTTCTTTGCACAGAATAATAAAGGAGAAATGTTCCTCGATACGCTGGTACGCTACGGACAGCTCTACCAGCAGGAGAAGCAGCAGGCACAGAACTCGCTGTTCGGCGGCTTCGACGACGGCATAGAGATAGCCACACCGCCCATTCCGAAGACCGACGAGCGTTGGAGCGACATCGAGAAGCTGAACAAAGAACGCGATCTCGTGGGCATCTACCTCTCTGCCCATCCCTTGGACGAGTACAAGATAGTGCTCGACAACCTTTGCAACACGAAGTGCCAGGAACTGGCCGACGTCGATCGCCTCACCGACCGCGACTCCGTGGTGGTCGGCGGCATCGTCACCGCCGTGCGTACGGGCTTCACAAAGAATGATAAGGCTTACGGCATCGTCACCCTCGAGGACTTCGAGGGCTCCGGCGAACTGGCCCTCTTCGGCGAAGACTGGGGCCGACACTCCGGCTTTTTCAGCATCGGCGCCTCCGTCTACGTCACGGGAAAGGTGCAGGCACGCTGGCAGCATAAGGAGGACAGCCCGAAGGACCTGAAGATTATGGGCGTGGAGTTCCTCCAGTCAGTGAAGGAGAAGGCGATTGACCGCATCACCATCCAATTGACCACAGACCTGCTGAACGACCAGATTGTGGCCGAACTGAGCGAGATCGTCAGCGAGCATCCCGGAAAGACGAAGCTCTTCTTCCAGCTGCGCGACTCGTTGGGCAAGCATCATGTGCTGCTGCACTCAAAGAACCGTGAGATAGACGTGCGCTACCAGCTCATCGACTATATTGAGCGTACGGAGGCGCTGGACTACAAGATAAATTAAGAATTGTTTTACTAACTAATAAAGACATTAGAATTATGGAAGTGAAAATCACAAGCGAGAATTTTCAGAGTCTGAAGAACGGCCAGCTGCCGTTAGTTGTTGATTTCTGGGCAACATGGTGTGGCCCCTGCCGCATGATATCCCCCATCATTACCGAGCTGGCAAAGGAGTACGACGGACGGATTGTCGTCGGCAAGTGCGACGTTGAGGAGAACGAGGACCTGGCCTCCGACTTCGGTATCCGCAACATCCCCACTATATTGTTCTTCAAGGACGGTGAGATTGTAGACAAGCTCGTTGGCGCCGTCAGCAAGTCCAAACTCGAAGAGAAATTCCAAACCCTTCTGTAGACCATGCACTCACCGACGTTTGAAGAAGAGCTTCGCATGGACGAAGAGGAGACCCGCCGAGAGATTGAGTTTATCCGTGAACGCTTGCCGCAGGAGATGAAGACCCACTTCTCCGACGATGACCTGTATTACTTCATTGACGCCATTGTGGACTATTATTACGAAAGCGGCATACTTGAGTCTACGGCTGACGAAGTGGACATCGACCTGCAACAAGTGGCCGATGCCGTGACCGCCCAGGCCCTGACAGACAGGCGTGGGAGGTTCGATGCCGAAGAAGTGTTCTATGTCGTCGAGGCCGACATGGATTTCCAGGAGCAGAACGTCTGAGCAGTCGAGGGTTAGGCGTTGTCGCCTTCTGCGATTAAGAGTTAAGGATTAAGAGTTCTCTGCTACCGTCGGGTAGCTGAGTGATTTTCACTTTGACGGCATCCTCGGGCAGCAGCTCCTCAATCATTTCCGGCCATTCTATGAAGCAGCGCGCACCGCTGTAGAAGTAGTCCTCGTACCCCATGTCGTAGACCTCCTCCAATTTCTTGATGCGGTAGAAGTCGAAGTGGAAGATGCGTCCCTCCCTCGCCTCATATTCGTTAACAATGGCGAAGGTGGGCGAGGTGATGACGTCCTCCACGCCCAACGCTTCGCAGACGGCTTTGATGAATGTCGTCTTGCCCACTCCCATCGCGCCGTAGAAGGCGACGACGCGGTGGTCTCCTATATGGCCGACAAAGCGGCGGGCTGCCTCGCCGATGTGTTCAATGTCTGTAATCTTGATTTCCATAAGCAGAAAACGTGTGTTTCCCGAATTGTAAGCTGTTGTGTGTGTCGACACTTGGACTCGAACCAAGGACCCCCACCATGTCAAGGTGATACTCTAACCAGCTGAGCTATGCCGACCTTTCTTTTTTCACTGTTCACCCTTCGCCGTTTTGTCAGCGAAGCGTTTTGTGCGCCTGACAGGACTCGAACCTGCACATCGTGAGATACCAGATCCTAAGTCTGGCGCGTCTACCAGTTCCGCCACAGGCGCGTTTGTCATTTGCGGCTGCAAAGGTAACACTTTTTGTTGAAACTGCCAAACTATTTTCGGATTTTTTTTGAATACAGCCTGTTTTCCTATCTCTTTAGTAGCCATGATTGACCCGTTCGCTGAGCAGGTCGAAAAGCTCCTGTGGTTTCATATTGATGCCGGTAATGTCGATATATTCATCGGCACCGGAAAACATTTTGGCAGCTATGCGTCCGAAGAAAGTAGGACTGAAAACCTTTTGTTTGTCTTTGTCTTTTTTGTAGTAGACAAGAATGTCCCTTTCAAACGGTAATAGTATGTTGAACCGCGACAGCTCGAAATGATCCACATCCGAAAAACGTACAGTATGATTGGGATAATGAGGCCTGCTTTGGACGATACACTTGTCGTTGATGGTCAGATAGGGACGAAGCCTCACCTTCACCGTTTGAAACACTACGAACAGGCCAACTAAGCCAAAGCACAAACCAACCGCCATCTCTCCCGGTCCACCATTTCTGTTGATGGAGTCAACAATACTGACGGCAAAAAGTGCCAGACAAACGATGGCTGCCAACAGGTTTTTCCAGAGAATACGATAGATTCTGATTTCTTCCATATTCGAACTATTGCACTTTTGCGGCCACAAAGGTACGATTATTCTGTTTATCCACCAAATCTTGTGGTTCGCAATTATTTGCTTTTGTTCGCAGTCACGTCAAAGTGCACAAAAGTTCCCGTCCCGTTTGCGTTAATGTAAAATGAAAAAACTTACCACGGTGATTTTTCCCAAGGCCTGGGAACTTTCTGGGGAGGCGCTACAGAATTCTGTGGAGGCTCCCTGTGATTCTGGGGAGGCGCTACAGAAATCTGCGGAGGCTCCGCAGAATTGCGATGCTTTTTTCTGTTATTTTGCTAATAGTTTTCGTGCGAACTCTATGATGGTGTCTTCGCCGCGAAGGAGGTCCTGCTCGTCGAGACTGACGTAGTGGTGGGGCTCGATGCCGAACTCCGTTGACTGGTGCTGGGTGTCGTACATGGGTACGGCTGAGAAACGGACAATCCAGCCGTTGGGCAGCGAACTGCTGAAAGGCAGGCCGGCACCGCCACCGGTGCGGTCGCCGACAATCTTGACGTTAGGCAGCGACTTCATGTAGAGCGTGAACTCGTTGGCAGCAGAAAAGACGTGGCGGTTGGTGAGCACGCAGACGGGCTTCTGCCAGCGTATGGCTGCCGCAGGGTCGAGATAGCGCGGCTCCATGTCGGAGAAATCGCCGTGGCCCTTGCCTGTCTTGTGCTGTATGTAGCCTATGAGCGTGCGCTCGTTGGTGAAGCGCGAGGCAATCTTCTCGGCATTGGTGAGGTCGCCGCCGCCGTTGTTGCGGATGTCGATAATCAGTCCGCGACACAGCAGGAGGTAGTTGATGGCTTCTGTCAGGTTGCCGCTGCCGACGCCATTGGTGAATGATTCGTAGCGTATGTAGCCGATGTTGTCGTCCAGTACCTTATACTTCATTCCTGCGGCAATCTTGTAGTCGGTGCCGAGGTAGCGGCGCTCCAGGGTGTCGCTGTAGTTGGCGGGATAGTTCTCGAACCACTGCCAGTAGCGCGACAGGTCGTGGGCGGCTGACAGGTTGACGTGGCCGTCGCGCAGTTCGCTGAGCATGTTGCCTAATACTTCAAACAGTTGCTCGTTGGTCATGTTTCCATTGACCTGTGCCTTGTATTTGGCGTGAACCTGTTGCCAGTCCAGTCCGTATTCGTGCTGTTTATAGTCAAGGAAACAGTAGTGCTCGTCGATGATTTTCCACAGTGCCTCGAAGTTGCCCTGCGGCGTGTCGGGGAACTCGTCTTCGTCGACGCAGGCGGTGAGGGTTGCGGCGATGCCGCAACATACGAGACAAACGAGAAATTGGCGTAATGTCTTCTTCATGGGCGGTTGGTGATGGTGAAGCTGCGCACAAAGCCTATCATCACGCGATGATGATAGATGTGGGACTTCAGGTTGTTGACTGCTGCCTGCTGATAGTCGCCCAAATAACCGACACGCAGGGTCATCGAGCGGCTGACGGCACAGTTGAGGGTCAGGTGGTGGCGCAGGTTCGGAGCCGACACGAAGGTAGTGGGCACGATGTTGTTGTCGTAGTTGCCCCGCGAGAAGATTTCGTAATACGACTGTCCGTAGTTGGGGCTGAACATGATGCCGACAAGTGGCAGGTCGAGTTCGTAACTGACCGTCCACTGGCGTTTCAGCAGCGGGAACTGATAGCTTGCCCTGGCCGACGGCATGACGTTCAGCGAGAGGCGTCCCTGTGCAGGATTGTTGGAATTGCTGGTGTTGTAGATGAAGCCGAGGTTCAGGGCTGCCAGTCCACCGGCCTGCAGCCGCAGGCGGGACATGTTCCACTCGTAGTAACGGCCGAGGCTGAACATGTAGTCGCCCTGTAGCTCGTTGACAGTTTCGGCACGGTCCTCGGCATTCGTGACGTTCAGCTCGTGCTGCTTGACGGTCGTCCACGGGCTGTCGGGACGCTGGCGTGCTGTCTCTGTCAGCAGGGTGAGTCCGGTGCCTTTGAACTTCTCTTGCGACAGGTAGGTGTCGAGGATATGGGTCGGCCCTACGCCCACCTCGTAGCTATTGGTAAGCGTTTGGCTGCCTGCCGTTTGCTGCTGGCCGAAGGCGTTAATGGCAACGGCTGTCAGCCAGAGAACCATAGAACTTGTTCTGCTAAAAGTCTTCATCGGAGAATAGGCTTGTCTGTCCGGTAATCTCGTCAATCACCTGCTGCTCGCTCTTTCCGGCATCGGGGTCGAGGTCTTCGGGATTCTCCGGACTTTCTTGATCGTCAGGATATTCCTGCTCTTCCGGGAATCGCACGGGTTCCAGTTCGGTGATGCTCTCAAGCTGGTAGGTCGTCAGACGCTTGCCCTTGGCCTTGAAGCCCTTGACGGCAATGAACTGTTCGACGTCTATCTCCTCGCTGCCGCGGAACTCATCGGCCCCGCCGTAGGTCAGCTGAATGCGGGGATAGACAACGTCTGTCAGCAGCACGAGCTTCGACAGGGGATTCTCACCGAGGAAGTTCTGCTTGCGCTTGGTGGACTCCATGATGAAACGCTTCAGGTAGGGGTAGCCTTGGTTGTCGGCATCCCACAGCACGGCGCTCCACACCTTGTCGGCATCGAATTTCTCAATGCGCAGGATGTTCTCTTCGTAGTGATTGTTCACGTCGAAGTTGCTCAGGTAGAAGTCGCCGTTCTTCAACACCACCAGAATCTGGTCGTCGTCGAAGAACTCGCCGAGCAGCCGTCCGTGCTCGTCATAGTTCAGTCGGTTCACGTCGGGATCGTACCACACTTTGCGGCCGCCCAGTGTGGAGTGACCGTGGCTCTTCAGCCCGATGCGGTGTACGGCGTTGCGCGTCAGCAGGTTGCCCTTCGAGGCGCGGCCCTTGATGATAACCTCTGAGAAGTCCTTGTCTATAAAAATCTTCTTCAGCTTTGGATTGGGGTCGAGCGTCACCTTAATAATCTCAGCTTCGCCGTTGGGGTTGGCGGTGAAGTACATCACCTTTGAGCCGGGCGTACCCTGCGTCAGGTCGTACTCCTTGTCGCGGGTCATGCTGGTCACGTTGAAACGTTTGATGAAATAGGCACCCTTCTTGCCGTCGCGGTACACTACATTATATATGGTACGCGTATCATTCTTCTTGAACACCTGCAGATGGAGCACGTTCTTGCCGACAAACAGCTTGTCGGCCACGCGCACCACCTTGTACTTGCCGTCGCGGTAAAAGATGATGATGTCATCGATGTCGGAGCAGTTGCACACGAACTCGTCCTTCTTCAGGCCAGTGCCGATGAAGCCGTCCGTGCGGTTGATGTACAGTTTCTGGTTGGCTTCGGCCACCTTCGTAGCTTCGATGGTGTCGAAATTGCGGATTTCGGTCAGTCGTGGGTGGTCTTTTCCGTACTTGTCCTTGAGGAACTGGAACCAGTCGGCGGTCACTTCCGTGAGGTTGGCCAGGTCGCGGTCGATTTCTTCAATCTCCGCCTTGATGCGAGCCATCAGCTCTTCGGCCTTTTCCTTGTTGAACTTCAGGATGCGCTGCATCTTGATTTCCAGCAGCTTCAGGATGTCGTCTTTCGTCACCTCGCGGACGAGGGTGGGGTAGTAGGGCGTCAGACGGTCGTCGATGTGCTCGCATACCTTGTCCACGTTGGGGGCCTCTTCAAACTTCTTGTCCTTGTAGATGCGTTCCTCAATAAAGATTTTCTCCAGCGAGCAGAAATGATACTGCTCCAGCAGTTCGCCCTTGCGGATTTCCAGCTCCTGGCGAATCAGGTCTTTCGTGCGTTCCACGCTATGACGTAACACGTCGCTAATGGTGAGGAACTGCGGCTTCTGGTCGCTAATGACGCAGCAGTTGGGCGAAATGTTAATCTCGCAGTCGGTGAAAGCGTAGAGTGCGTCGAGAGTCTTGTCGGAACTGACACCGGGCATGAGATGAATCTGTATTTCAACTTGTGCCGACGTCAGGTCGTCCACGTGGCGGGCCTTGATCTTTCCTTTCTCGATGGCTTTCTTGATGCTGTCAATCAGACTGTCGACGGTCTTTGAGTAGGGCAGGTCGCGGATGACCAGTGTCTTCTGGTCGAGTTTTTCAATTTTTGCGCGCACCTTCAATACACCGCCACGCTGGCCGTCGTTGTATTTTGATACGTCAATGGAACCGCCGGTCTGGAAGTCGGGATAGAGATGGAACTCCTGACCGTGCAGGTATTGGATGGCGGCATCGCAGATTTCGTTGAAGTTATGGGGAAGGATTTTGGATGACAGTCCCACGGCGATGCCCTCGGCTCCCTGGGCTATCAACAGCGGGAATTTCACGGGTAGCGTGATGGGCTCCTTGTTGCGACCGTCGTAGGAGAGCTGCCACTCGGTGGTCTTGGGGTTGAAGACGGTGTCCAGTGCGAACTTCGAGAGTCGTGCCTCGATGTAACGTGGTGCGGCGGCGCGGTCGCCCGTCAGGATGTTGCCCCAGTTGCCCTGCGTGTCGATAAGCAGGTCTTTCTGGCCCAGCTGCACCAGTGCGTCGCCTATGGAGGCGTCGCCGTGGGGGTGGAACTGCATGGTGTGGCCCACGATGTTGGCCACCTTATTATAACGTCCGTCATCCATACGCTTCATGGAGTGCATGATGCGGCGCTGTACGGGCTTGAAGCCGTCTTCTATGTTAGGAACGGCACGCTCTAAGATAACGTATGAGGCGTAGTCGAGGAACCAGTTCTGGTACATACCGCTGAGGTGGTGAACGGCCGCAGCGTCAAAACGGTTCACGGGCTTGTAGTCGGAGTGTGCCTCTTGGGAGTCTGGCGTCTCCGCGCCCTCCGTTTTCTCCGTGTCCTCTGTGTTCAGTATTTCGTCGTCCATAATCTTGTTTTAGGTTTTCGTGAGGCAAAGTTACGAAAAAAGTTGAAAAAAGCTGAAAAACATACATTATTTAACGAAAAAAAAACAGGTCACATCATCTTTGTGACCTGTCTTTCGTAGGGACACCCGGGCTCGAACCGGGGACCTCTGCAATGTGACTGCAGCGCTCTAAACCAACTGGGCTATGCCCCTATCTTTGCTGTTAGCGGGTGCAAAGGTACGATATTTAAGTGAAAAGAGGAAGTTGAAGCATGAAAAAATGCCGTGACTTATGTTTTTTTAACGTTTAACGGCCGCTACAATTCTTGTTGTGGCGGCCGTTAAAAACGAACAATCTTATTTTTTACCTTCTGAATTTATTCTGCAGCGTGGCACTCAGCAGTTTCATGTAGGTATCGTACTGTTTGTCGTTCAGCACGTGGCGCATGTTGTGCGCATCTTTCATGAGTGCTTTGTGAACGAGCGTCCCGCGCTCAAATCTCCGTGCAGTAGCTGCCGTTGCTAAGTCTTCGTTCAGATTGTCGCTGATAATCTTGACAGCTTCCATCTGGTTAGCATCCAAGTCGAGTGTGACGGCCAGGCGGCGCATGTCAAAAGTGATGCTGTAATTCTCTGCATTTCTCACTGGAGCGAAATGCTCTGTCTTTGCATACCCAAGGGTCATTGTCATGGCGGCTACTACCGTTAAAATCGTTTTTTTCATAATCTGTTCCTTTCTTTTTTATTTTTAGTTGTTATCCTGATAATTGTTTTGTTTGTTATCCTGAGGTTTGTTATCCTGTTTCTGTCTCTTTGACGCACCAGAATCCAAAAGGTTTAAAAACGTCTAAACTTTTTGTTCAATTCAATTTAAATATGTACCTTTGCACCCAAATATAATAATGATATAGTAAAAAAGTAAATTTCTTTATGGCACAAGAAGATGTTTTTAAGAAAATTGTAAGCCATTGTAAGGAGTATGGCTTCGTATTCCCCTCAAGTGAAATCTATGATGGTTTAGGAGCCGTGTACGACTACGGTCAGAACGGCGTGGAGTTGAAGAATAACATTAAGCAGTACTGGTGGAAGGCTATGACGATGCTGCACGAGAATATCGTAGGTATCGACAGCGCCATCTTTATGCACCCCACGATATGGAAGGCATCAGGACACGTGGATGCTTTCAACGATCCCCTGATCGATAACCGCGATTCAAAGAAGCGCTATCGTGCTGACGTGCTGATTGAGGATCAGATTGCCAAATACGACGAGAAGATCCAGAAGGAAGTGGAGAAGGCTCGTAAGCGCTTTGGCGACAGCTTCGATGAGGCTAAGTATTTGGAAACTTCTGAGCGCGTAAAGGAGACCAAGGAGAAGCGTGACGCACTGCACGCCCGTTATGCTGCTGCCATGCAGGGTCCGGATCTTGACGAACTGAAGCAGATCATCCTTGACGAGGGGATTGTTTGCCCCATCAGCGGAACCCGCAACTGGACCGATGTTCGTCAGTTCAACCTGATGTTCTCTACGGAGATGGGTGCCAGTGCTGATGCATCGATGAAGATCTACCTGCGTCCTGAGACCGCTCAGGGTATCTTCGTGAACTACCTGAACGTGCAGAAAACTGGTCGTATGAAGATTCCTTTCGGTATCGCCCAGATTGGTAAGGCTTTCCGTAACGAGATTGTGGCTCGTCAATTCATCTTCCGTATGCGCGAGTTCGAGCAGATGGAGATGCAGTTCTTCGTTCAGCCTGGCACGGAGCTGGAGTGGTTCCCGAAGTGGAAGGAGACGCGTATGAAGTGGCACCAGGCCTTAGGCTTCGGTGCAGAGAACTACCGTTTCCACGACCACGACAAGCTGGCTCACTATGCTAACGCCGCTACCGACATCGAGTTCAAGATGCCGTTCGGCTTCAAGGAGGTTGAGGGTATCCACTCTCGCACGAACTTCGACCTCTCGCAGCACGAGAAATACTCTGGCAAAAGCATCAAGTACTTCGATCCTCAGACCAACGAGAGCTATACCCCGTACGTCATTGAGACCTCTATCGGTGTGGACCGTATGTTCCTGAGTATCATGTGCCACGCTTATGAGGAGGAGAAACTGGAGAACGGTGAGACCCGCGTCGTGCTGAAGTTGCCCGCAGCCTTGGCTCCTATCAAGTGCGCTGTGATGCCATTGGTGAAGAAGGACAGTCTGCCCGAGAAGGCTCGCGAGATCATCGATCAGCTGAAGTTCCACTTCAATTGTCAGTATGACGAGAAGGATTCTATCGGTAAGCGCTATCGTCGTCAGGATGCTATTGGTACGCCATATTGCGTCACCGTTGACCACGATACCCTCACCGATGGTTGTGTCACCCTGCGTTTCCGCGACACGATGGAGCAGGAGCGTGTGGCCATCAGCGAGCTGAACAGCATCATTGAGGACAAAGTGAGCATTGCATCTCTCCTGAAGAAACTTTAAAGTGAAGAACGAAGAATGAAGAGTGAAATATACTGGCAGGACAGGAAACTGAGGAGGAAGGTCTGGAGTGTGACGAGATGTTTGCTGTGCGCGGCATTCTTCACTCTTCACTCTTCACTTTTCATTTCCTGCAGTGAGTCCGACGACGACGAGACGACGAACGAATTTGCTAATTGGCAACAGCGCAACGAGGCTTACTTTGCTTCGTTGGAGGATTCCCTGAACCATGGCGGTGCCACGTGGAAGAAAATTAAATCTTTCACCAAGGACGAGAACACTGCCGGCATTCTTACAGACTATATTTATGTGAAGGTGCTGGAGCCTAATACGGCTGCAGATACAGGGTCGCCCATCTATACCGACAGTGTCCGCGTGGCCTACCGGGGCCGGCTGATACCCTCGGTGAGCTATCCGCAGGGCCTTGTGTTCGACCAGACCTACATAGGCGATTATGACATCAGGACGTTGAATGTTTCTGACATGCAGGTGAAAGACTGTTTCGTCATCGGCTTCTCCACAGCCCTTATGCACATGACCCGTGGCGACCATTGGCGCGTCTTCATCCCTTATCAGTTGGCTTATGGGACGACAGCTACTGATGCCATTCCCGCTTATTCGACACTGATCTTCGACATTGCGCTCATTGACTTCCATAAGAACAATGAACAATGGTTTTATCCCTGGTATGCCCGGATGCAACAGGGGGAATGTTTTTTTCCGTAAAAGCCTATGCAGAAATACGCTGACTATATCAAGAGAATAGAGATTGACGCACTCTGGAGCGGCAAGAAGCACATTGTGTGGGACTTGTCGCCACGGGTGAATATTCTTAGCGGCATCAACGGTCAGGGCAAGTCGACCATCATCAACAAAGTGGTGAAGGGACTGGCGCAGGGTGGAGAATTCTCCAGTCACATGCTGAAAGGCGTGAAAATCAACGTGGAGCCCGAAGATGCCCGCTGGATTCGCTACGATATGATACGCTCGCTCGACTCCAGCCTGTCGCAGCTTTTCATTGGTGAGGAGGGTACGCTGCGCCAAGTGCTGCCCGTTCTCAAGGACGGCGGCGGCAGTCTGCTCGACTTCCAGCTCTATCAGCTTCAGCGCAAGTATCTTGACTATCAGGTGAACATTGGCAACCGCATCATCGATCAGTTGCAGACGGGCAATATGAATGCCGCACAGTTGTTGAGCCAGAAGAAGACGCGCTTTCAGGACATTCTCGACGACTTGTTCCAGGAAACAGGAAAGAAGATCGTGCGTACAGAAAACGAAATCCGGTTCTCTCAGATAGGCGAGGTGCTCATGCCCTACCAACTGTCGTCGGGCGAGAAGCAGATGCTTGTCATACTGCTCACCGTCCTTGTAGAGGATGAGCAGCCCTGCGTACTGTTCATGGACGAGCCCGAGGTGTCGCTGCACATAGAGTGGCAGAAAAGACTCATCGACCTCTGCCTGGAACTCAACCCCCATGTGCAGATAATCCTGACTACCCACTCGCCTGCCGTCATCATGAACGGCTGGGTGGACGCAGTCACTGAGGTGAGCGACATCACCTTGGCCCCCTAAGTTGGGACGACAGAGGCCTGAACAAGCGCAGGCCCCATATTGCCTATGAGTAAGGGTCTAAAGGACAATATCAACAGCCGCTATTTCGAGGCTGCCAATGCGTTGACGTCCAAGCGGGCGCGACGCAGAATCGTGGCCTACGTCGAGGCCTACGACGACATTTATTTCTGGCGCACGGTGCTCAGCGATTTCGAGGACGATACACGCTACTTCGAGGTGATGCTCCCCTCGAAAGTCAACCTCACACGCGGCAAGAAGTCGGTGCTCATGAATTTCTTAGACACCCAAGGGCCGCAGGGCGCCGAGGACAGGCTGGGACGCGACATGATAGCCTGTGTCGATGCCGACTACGACTTCTTGATGCAGGGCGCCACGGCACAGTCCCGCCGTGTACTCCAGAGCCCCTACGTGTTCCACACCTACGTCTATGCCATCGAAAACTACCAGTGCTATGCACCATCGCTGCACAACGTCTGTGTGGCCGTGACGCTCAACGACCACCGCATCTTTGATTTCACAGACTATTTCCGTCAGTTCAGCGAGGCCTGCTATCCTCTCTTCATCTGGTCTGTATGGGCCTATCGCAATGGGCGTCACGGACGTTTCTCCCTTACCGACTTTAACCGCATCACTGACCCGAGTGGTTTCACCATTCAAAATCCCGAGGTATCCCTTGCCAACATTCGTCGGAAGGTAGGCACAAAGGTTCGAGAGCTGCAGCGACTGTTTCCCGACAACAAGGAAGCTTACCTGAAGGTGAAAAGTGACCTTCTGGCTTTAGGTATCACTCCCCAGACTACCTATCTCTACATGCAGGGCCATCACCTCTTCGACACTGTTGTGGCACCCATTCTCACCAAGGTGTGCAACCTTCTGCGACAGGAGCGTCAGAATGAAATTTATCATTCTCAGGCCCATCGCATGCAAAAGCGCAACGAGATGTCGTGCTATGAGAACTCGCTGCAGGACGTCAAGGTGATGCTCAAAAAGAATACTGGCTACGTTGCCAGCCAGCCTTTCCACAGACTAAAGGCCGACATTGCGGCCTATCTGGGGAACGGCGATGATTCCAGCGACTGACACCATGGGAAAACCATGGTGCATGGATGATATTTGTATTTCAGATGCCGAGTCCTCCCTGAAAGGAGGTATCGACGGCCTTGCTCTGCTGTAAGCGTGAGTAGGGTGGCACGTCGGTAGTGACCCAGATGTTGCCTCCGACGACGGAGTGGTGGCCAATGGTGATGCGCCCGAGGATGGAGGCATTGGAATAGACGGTGACGTGGTCCTCGATAATCGGGTGACGGGGCACATTGAGGATGTTGCCCTGGGCATCGTACTTGAAACTCTTGGCTCCAAGGGTGACGCCCTGATAGAGGGTGACGTGCTCGCCGATGATGCAGGTCTCGCCGATGACGACACCTGTGCCGTGGTCAATGGCGAACCAAGGGCCTATCTGTGCTCCGGGGTGGATGTCGATGCCGGTCTTGGAGTGGGCCTGCTCGGTGATGATGCGGGGCAGAATGGGAATCTGCATCTGGTGGAGGGCATGAGCCACGCGGTAGTGGGTCATGGCGTTGACAACGGGATAGCTGAAGATGACCTCGCCGTAAGTCTGTGCGGCGGGGTCGTTGTCGAACATAGCCTCGACGTCGGTGTAGAGCAGCCGCTTGATGTCGGGCAGCTGGTCGATGAAGCGCAGGGCGAACTGTCGGGCGCTGTCTTCGGCAGTAGTGGCGCACTCCGTGCAGAACTGGAGTCCGCATGCTATCTGACGACAGAGGAGTTCGTAGAGTTCTTCCATGTTGACGCCGATGGTGTAGGCGCGCATGCGTTCGTCGGCCTGTCGTTTGTGAAAATAGTCGGTGAAGATGATGCTTTTGGCGAGTTGGACGATGCGCTTCACTTCAAGGACGTTGGGCAGGGGGGCGCCGGTGGCGGGCATCATGCTGTCCTCTTTCTCGGTATGGGCGGCCATGATGGTGACGTTGCGCTGGATGATTTCGTTGACTTCCATAAGTTAGTGGGTGTTATTTCTTTTTTCCGAATTCAGGGTCGATGTCAAGAGTGGCGGTGACGACGTAGGTGACGGTGCAGGCCAGTACGACGATGATGAAGAAAAGAGGATATCCGACGGCTTCCTGCAGGGCACCAGCAAAGAGGCCAGGTATCATCATCGACAGGGCCATGAAGGCAGTACAGAGGGCATAGTGCGAGGTCTTGTGGTCGCCCTGGCTATAATATATAAGGTAGAGCATGTAGGCTGAGAAGCCGAAGCCGTAGCCGAACTGCTCGACGAAGACGCAGGCGGAGATGGCGAAGAGGCTGGAGGGCAGGGCATAGGCGAGCAGGACGTAGACGACGTCGGGCAGGGTGATGGCGATGACCATGGGCCAGAGCCAACGGCGGAGTCCGTCGCGTGAGGCGCAGATGCCGCCGAGGATGCCGCCGACAGTGAGGCCGATGACGCCTACGGTGCCTTGTACGAGACCGTATTCACCGTCAGAGAGTCCGAGCCCGCCGTTGTGAGCGGCGTCGACGAGGAAGAGTGCGGAGACCTTGGAGAGCAGCCCTTCGGGCATGCGGTAGAAGAGCATGAAGCAGATGCCGGCGCAGACCTGAGGCTTCTGGAAAAAGGTGACGACAGTCTGCCGGAACTCGCTCCAGATGGCGGCAGGTGTCTTGGCGTGCCCGTCGCCGTCCTCGGAGGGGTGGGGCAGAATCCAGTTGTGGTAGAGCCAGAAGGCTATGAAGAGGCCGGCCATGAGGTAGAAGACGAGGCTCCAGGAGTAACGGATGCTGCGAGTGAGCACCTGAAGGGCACCGGCAGCGCCGACGAGTAGTCCTGATGAGAAGATGGTGGCGATGCGGTAGAAGGTGGATCGGATGCCGACGAAGTAGGCTTGCTCATGCTGGTCGAGCCCCATCATGTAGAAGCCGTCGGCGGCAATATCGTGTGTGGCGCTGGCGAAGGCCATGAGCCAGAAGAAGCAGAGGGTGCCCTGGAGCCACCACGAGGCAGGGATGGTGAAGGCGACACCGCCGAGGGCTGCACCGATGAGGATTTGCATGGTGACTATCCACCAGCGCTTGGTCTTGACGATGTCGACGAAGGGACTCCATAGGGGTTTGATGACCCAGGGAAGGTAGAGCCAGGAGGTGTAGAGGGTAATGTCGGTGTTGGACATGCCCAGGCGCTTGTAGAGGATGAGCGAGATGGTCATGACGGCTACGTAGGGGACACCCTCGGCGAAGTACAGGGTGGGCACCCAGGCCCAAGGCGACTTCTTTGGAGATGTTTTGCTATTCATAGATATTTGTTATTTCTGCATTGTGGTAATAATATAATAAGATGTCGTCGTAGCTGTGACCCTGATGACCCATGACGGCGGCTCCTATCTGGCAGAGTCCGACGCCGTGGCCCCAGCCGCGGCCGTGCAAAACGAAGCGTAGCCCCGCATGTTCCTCCGCGCCTTGTTTCTCGACGTCGAAAGCGGAGGAGAGCAGGTGTGTCTCGCTGAGGGCCCGACGTATCTCGAGTTCTTTGCCGATGGTGAAGGTTTTCTTCGTGCCGACAATCTTCAGGCGCCATATGCGTCCGCTGCGGCCTCGCTCCAGGGGAATGAGGTCGGTAATGAGGCCAAAGTCGGCATTTAACTTGCGGTTGACAAGTTCGGAGAGTTCCTCCTGGGTGTACGCCACGGTCCAGTGGTGGAAGTCGGAGGTCTCCTGATCATAATCGTTGAGCACCTGCGAGAGAATGGCACGGTCGTGGGTGTCGCAGTAAGGACACACCACGGAGGTAAGGTAGGGCTTGGGTGTGTCTTCCCAGCAGTATTGGAATTCCTCGGTGTGGCCACCGCAGCACTTGGAGAAACGGGTGTCGCAAAGCTGGCCTTTATAGGTGAGCACCTGGCCGCGAGTGGCGCGGATGGCCTCTGCAACGGTGGGGTTAACGTGGGTGATACCTTGGTAGCGCTGGCAGTGGTCATCAGCGCAGACGTCGAAGATGGTGTGGTCTTCGCGATCGTACCAGCGGATAAGCTCGTCATCTTTTTTGGTGAACGAGAAAAAACTGTCGGCATTGCCGCTGGCCTGCTGGCGGCGCTTTTCCATCTGTGCCAGCAGCCATGAACGGCTGATGACGGCGTGGGCCTTGAGCAGCTCGAGCGACGAGGTGGATGACATCTCGCTGGAGATGACACTGGTGAGATAGCACTCCACGGGCAACTCGTTGATGGCGGTGATACGGTCGCTGTCGACGACGAGGCGCAGGGCGCCGTTGAAGCGCTGCGTCTGGCGGCGCTCCCAGTGGAAGCCCGCACCGATGGTGACATCGTGGAGCGAGAAGGAGGCATCGGCCGATTGCGGGGTGAAGAGCAGTTCGCGGTACTGCTGTCCGCGCCAGAGAATGCCGCCCTCGGAGAAGGCGACGGTCTGGCGGCCGACGATGGCGGCACCCTTGGCCGTGTAGGGAGCGTTGAGTGTGAAGTCTATCTGCTGTGCGCTGACGATTCCGACGTTGACCGTCGGCTCCTGATGGTTGGCAAACGAAGCGTGAAGGGTCAGGGACTTTGCGCTGCCGGCTTTCAGCTTATCGACGACCTGACGGAAGTCGGCGGCGGGGAGTGACACTTCGCGCAGAATGGCGATGGCCTGTGGTGCAGTGAGCTGGCGGAAGTCGGCCTCGCGGGGTGTAATGATAAGCCCGGCCATATCGATGGCACCAGGCGAAATGAGCATGGTGTCGTAGCAGTCGGGGCGGTGCTTGGCCCTGGGGAATACAACGGCGAGGAACTCGGCGTCGCGTCGGAAAGCCACGATGTTGAGCATGGGCTCCGTCTCGCCAGTATGTTGAGGCAGGGCGCCGTAGAGACGGCGGAACAGTCGCTCGCCGGCATCGCGGGAGTGGCTGCGAATGAGGAAGGCGGGGCAGGGGTAGTCGTCGATGACAGAGAGATCGTTGCCCTCAGCGAGGCTGACGACGATGGTGAGCTGGCGCGAGAAGCGCTGCCAGGCGTCGACGAGGGGCAGTACGGCGGGCACGCCGACCTGCAGATGGGCATGGTCGGGGGCCGAGGCACCGCAGTGGGGACCGTTATAGAACACGACCAGCTCGGGGTAGGCCGTGAGCAGGCGGTAGATTTCGCCATACATGTCGCCGATGGCCTGCGGTTGGTGGCGCAGTGTGGGCAGCGTGAAGTGCATGGGCAAGATAGGGTAGGGATTGACGAGCAATTCCCACTGGCCGTCGACTGTGCGCTTCATCTGATTGGCAGGACGGTTGGGCGCACAGAGGAAGCAGGGACGCTCCTTGAGGCTGCGGGCGTCGATTTTGGCGGCGGTGGACACGATGCGAGCGGGATTCCACTGCACGACGAGGCTGACGTTGCCGTCGGTGAGTTCGCGTGTCTGCACGTTGGTAAGCTCGCGATAGCGGCGCCGGGCGTCAGACCATGTGTCGAGCTGGCGGTCGAAGAAGCGCTGGAGCGGCGACTCGGGCATGGCGGCATCAAGGTTGCCGGCGACCATGCGGCGCCGGGCTTCTATCTCGAGTGTGCGCAACCGGTCCTTATATAAGTTGTTGGCGTTGACACGATCCACGGAGAGGGCGGCATCGCTGTTTCCGCCCCAGCGGCGGCAGAGGTAGAGTTCATCATAGATACGCCCGATGCGGTAGTGGCGCGAGAAGGCCAGTCCCAGGGCGTAGTCCTCGCCGTAGCTGGTGTTAGGGAACTGCAACTGGCGCAGAATGGGCGTGAAGAAGGCGCGTGGGGCACCGAGGCCGTTGATGCGTAGCGCGTTGTTGGGACCGTTGTCGTCAGTCCACTCGCGGTGGTCTATGAGTCCCGGCGGCAGGGTGTTCAGGTCGAAGTCGCACATGCGGTAGGCGCCGACTACCATGGCGGCCTTCTGTTTGTAGAAAGCATCGACGATGGTCTGGAGCGTATTCGGCGAGGAGTAGAGGTCGTCGGAGTCGAGCTGAACGGCAAAGCGTCCGCAACGGGAGTCGCCCACAGCCATGTTCCAGCAGCCGCCGATGCCGAGGTCGGTACGCTCGGGAGTCAAGACGACAAGTGCAGCAGCGTTTTTTTCACTATTCTCTTTTACCTTTTCACTCAGTATGTCGGCGGTGCCGTCGGTAGAATGGTTGTCGACGACGATGACGTTGTATTTAAAAGATGTTTTCTGCTGGAGGGCGCTATCCACGGCGTCAGCGATAGTCTTGGCACGGTTGTAGACGGGAATGATTACTGAGGCCTCAACGGGAAACTCCTGCTCGGCAAAGTCGGGTGTGCGGTAGTACGTCGGGTCGAGCTTGGCACCGATGTCGGCCAGGTGGGCGGTAGCGGCATGTTCCATCTCTATCTGCACGTCGCGGTTGCGGGGGTTGACGTAGTCGAACTGCCTGACGCCCGAGGCGCGGGTGTCAAGTTCCTGTTCGGCGTAGAGCGTCTCGTTGAGGTGGAACAGTTGACCCTCACGGCTCAGAAAGAGGCGCAGGGCGTAAAGACCGGCGTACTGGTAGTCGTTTTCGCCGGCCTGCATGGCAAAGGTGTGAAGCAGACGGGTGGGCAGGAGCCACAGCGAACCGAAGTCGAAGTCGTCGCGTATAGCCCCTGGCTGGTAGTCGATGGCGGGATGGCCGGCGCGGTCAGCATAGACGAGGGCGGCACCAGCATCGCAGGCTGCGCGGAGCATGCGCTCGACGGCACCCTGTCCTAAGACGACAGTAGCGGGCTTGGTGAACAGCAGGACGTAAGGCGCACGGGCCTGTTCGGCAATATACATGACGGAGGCGCTGCTGGCTATTGGCTGGCTCCAGAAAATAGTCCTCACAGCTTTCGACTCTTCAAGCTGGCTGACGGTGGCGGCCATGGCCTGACGGTCGAAATCGGGGAGGAAGCAATCTATCATCTCTCTCATTGTTTTTTCTGAAAATTTCTTGCAAAAGTACAAATAAAATCTGTAATAGTGGCAAAATTGGAAATAATTTCGTAACTTTGCCCTCGATTTGCAGTATGCAGCCGATGAGTGAAACGCGAAAACCGCTGATGGGAATGACCAGCGACGAGCTGAAAGCTATAGTTCGGGAACTGGGCATGCCAGCCTTTACGGGCGGGCAGATAGCACGTTGGCTGTATCAGCAGCACGTCACGGAGATTGACCAGATGACGAACATTTCGAAGATGAACCGGGAGCGACTGAAGGAACTCTACGTTGTCGGTGCCATGCCGCCGGTAGATTGTCAGCGCAGTGTGGACGGAACGGTGAAATACCTCTTCCCGGTGCGTTGCGAGGCCGTCAGTGGTCACGACACCACGGCAGGTGCGACGAAGGAGCGTTTCGTAGAGACGGTCTTTATTCCCGACGGGGATCGCGGGACGCTCTGCGTCTCCTGTCAGGTGGGTTGCAAGATGAACTGCCTGTTCTGTCAGACAGGAAAGCAGGGATGGGAAGGCAATCTCACGGTGGCCGACATCTTGAACCAGATATACGCACTGCCAGAGCGTGACCAGCTGACAAACATCGTCTTTATGGGTCAGGGAGAGCCGATGGACAACTTGGACGCCGTGCTGCGCGCCACACAGATACTGACGGCTGACGATGGGTATCAGTGGAGTCCGAAGCGCATCACAGTAAGCAGCGTCGGTGTCAAGGGCAAACTCAAGCGATTCCTTGACGAGAGTCAGTGTCATGTGGCCATATCCATGCATTCACCCATGCACGAACAGCGGCGCATGCTGATGCCTGCCGAGGGACTGATGACCATTGAGGAAGTGGTGAGCCTGCTCAAGACCTATGACTTCACACATCAGCGGCGATGCTCGTTTGAGTATATCTGCTTCGGAGGACTGAACGACACCGTAGCCCATGCAAGGGCTATCGTCAGGCTCGTAGAGGGGCTGGAGTGCCGCGTCAACCTCATTAGGTTCCACGCGATTCCAGACGTTGAACTGCCGGGAACCGATGAGCAGCGCATGGAAAGGATGCGTGACTACCTGACTGCCAACGGTGTATTCACAACCATAAGGGCCAGCCGCGGACACGACATCCTAGCAGCCTGCGGACTGCTCTCGACGGCAAGAAAAAAGGAAAAATCAGAAGTATAATAAGGTATTATATATGGAAGAAGAAAGAAAACCCCGCGTGGCCATCACGCACGGTGACACCAATGGTGTGGGATATGAACAGATTCTTAAAACATTTGAAGACCCCATGATAATGGAGCTGTGTACGCCCATCGTCTACGGTTCGCCAAAGGTGGCGACTTACCATCGCAAGGCCATGGACCTGCAGACACAGTTCAGCATTATCGCTTCGGCTGAAGAGGCTAAGGACAACCGTTTGAACCTGCTGACTACGTTCGACGAGGAAATAAAGATTGACTTCGGACAACCATCGGAAGACGCTTCGCAAGCCGCACGAAAGGCACTGAAACAAGCTATGGTTGACGTACAGAAAGGTTTGGCCGACGTATTGGTGATGGCACCCGACAACCTGCCCGACTTCCTGTCGAAGGAACCTGAGGTGCTGTGGATGCATATTGCCGACGAAATGAGAGTGGCCTTGGTCACCAGCCAACTGGCGCTGAAGGATGTGCCAAAGGCCATTGACAAGCAAATCATTGTGAACAAGGCACGTATCATGTACACTTGCCTGCGTCGCGACCTGCGTATTTCCAATCCACGTATTGCCGTGCTGGCACTCAATCCACCGACAGCCAATGAGGCCGACAGATGGGGCGAGGAGGAGAAAAACATCATCATCCCTGCTGTAGAGGAACTGGCGGAGGCTGGTATTCAGGCATTCGGACCATACGCTGCCGACGCTTTCTTCGGCAATGGCGACTATACGAAGTTCGACGCCGTGCTGGCCATGTACTACGAACAGGGAATGGCACCGCTGAAGACATTGGCGGCCGAGGGGAGCATCGCTCTCGCTACTGGTATGCCATTCGTCTGCGTGAAGCCTGAGACGGGTGTGCTGTACAACATTGCTGGCCAGGGAAAGGCCGACGAGACGGCACTGCGACATGCCCTGTTCATGGGCATCGACGTGTTTCGAAACCGTGTGAACTACGACGAGCCGATGGCTCACCCGCTGCCGAAACTTTACAAGGAAAAGCGCGACGAGAGCGAGAGGGTACGATTCAACGTGCCTAAGGCTAAGGATTCGAAAAAGGAAGAAACAGAGAAAAAACAATAAATTTCTGTCAAAATTGCAGAAGTTTAAGAAATAATGTGTAACTTTGTCAGCTGAAAATGAAAACTACTGAGCTGCAGGTCATAAAACAGCGGTACAACATCGTGGGAAACTGCGAAGCGTTGAACCGTGTACTCGATGTCGCCCTACAGGTTGCACCGACCGACTTGAGTGTGCTCATTTTCGGCGAAAGTGGCGTCGGAAAGGAAATCATACCACGCGTCATACACGACAACTCGCCACGACGTCGGGAGAAGTATTTCGCCATCAACTGCGGCTCAATCCCTGAAGGGACGATTGACTCTGAACTTTTCGGACATGTGAAAGGCAGTTACACAGGAGCCGTCAACGACTCCCCAGGCTATTTTGGTGTTGCCAACAAGGGAACACTGTTTCTTGACGAGGTAGGCGAACTGCCGCTGGCCACTCAGGCGCGGTTGCTGCGCGTGCTGGAAACAGGAGAATACATACCCGTGGGCGGTACGGAAATACGGAAAACCGACGTGCGCATTGTGGCAGCAACTAATGTGAACATACGCAATGCTATCAGTGAAGGTCGCTTCCGAGAAGATCTCTACTACCGTCTGAACTCCATTCCAGTCCAGATGCCGCCGTTACGTGAACGGGGCGAGGACGTTGTGCTGCTGTTCAGACTTTTTGCCATGCAGATGGCCGAGAAGTACAAAATGGATCGTGTGGTGCTGACCGAGGAAGCTAAGCAAATGCTCATGCGGTATAAGTGGCCGGGAAACGTACGGCAGCTGAAAAACATCACGGAGCAGATTTCCGTGCTCAGCAAGGAACGAACGATAACGCCAGAAATCCTCGCAAAATTCATTCCTCAGGATAGGGAGAGCACACAGTTGACCACCATACCGCGTGAAAACAGCGACCGCTCCTTTGAGAATGAACGGGAGATACTTTACAAGATATTGTTTGAATTACGTGGCAACGTCAACGACATGCGACGTGAGATGAGTGCATTGAAGAAACAACTGGATGACGTACAGAGCGGCGTGGGAAGTGGCAGTCAAGCCATGACGTCATCACTGACGCCTATTGCTCCCATAGAGGCTGTTCGTCCACCGTTGGAAGATGCCATCGCTGAGGAATATGTGGAACCGGAGAAAGAACAGGAAAGCCTGAACTTGAGTGAGCTGGGACGGCAGATGCTGGAGAAGGCACTCGACCGTAATAACGGCAATCGGAAGAAGGCTGCTCAAGAACTGGGCATCAGCGACCGGACATTGTATAGAAGGCTGAAGCAGTTCGGACTGGCCATCTTCACCATGCTGCTGCTGGTATCTTGCTCGGTCAGTTACAAGTTCAACCAATCGAGCATTGACTATACGAAGACGAAGACCATCCAGATAAATGACTTCCCTATACGTTCAAGCTATGTGTGGGCTCCCATGGCCAGCATCTTCAATAATCAGCTGAAAGACCAGTACGCCAATCACACCAAACTGACGCAGGTGAAACGCAATGGCGACCTGAAGGTGGAAGGCGAAATTACGCGTTACGACCAGCGTAACAAGTCGGTATCGAGTGAGGGCTACTCAGCCCAGACGGAACTCTCGATAACGGTTAATGTGCGTTTCACCAACAATACGAATCACAAAGAAGACTTCGAGAAGCAATTCACGGCTCAGACATCATATGAGACGACTCAGTCGCTCAACTCCGTGCAGGAAGAACTTGTCACGCAGATGGTCAAGGACATCTGCGACCAGATATTCAATGCGACGGTGGCTAATTGGTAATATATATAATAATCGGTAGTTGAAATGGAATTAGTAGAGCTTATAAGACACCCGCAAAAACTTGATCACGACACTTTGTATGAGTTGCGTTCCCTGCTGGCTCTCTATCCGTATTTTCAGACGGTACGTCTGCTGATGCTGCAGAACCTCTATCTGTTGCACGACCCTTCCTTCGATGAGGAGTTGCGGCGGGCGGCTATCTTCATTACTGACCGCCGTGTACTTTTCCAGATGATTGAGGCGGCTCACTATCGTCTGCGGACACCGCAGGTGGAGTCAAGGAAGGCCGAAAGCGACCAGGAACGTAAGAACCGTACAATTTCGTTGATTGATAACTTTCTGGACTCTATTCCAAAGGACGAGAGAAGCGAACCGGGTAAGATGCGTCGCAAACCTACACCGGCAGATGCTGCCGTGGATTATGTGGCCTATCTGCTGGAGAGCGAAACGGACGAGGACAATCCCGAAAATGTGCCGCAGCTCATTGGGCAGGAACTGATTGATTCGTTCATAAATAATGACAAAGGGAAGATAGTCTTGAAGGATAATCCTGGGCTGAAGCCTGAGATAGAAACAATGACCTATGGCGAAGAAATAGACTCGGAAGAGGGGGTCTTTACCGAAACTTTAGCCCGAATTTACATAAAACAAGGCAGATATTCGAAGGCACTTGAAATTATTCGTCGATTAAGTTTGCAATATCCGAAAAAAAATGCTTACTTTGCAGACCAAATACGTTTCTTAGAGAAATTGATTATAAATAACAGTAAAAATAAACAGTAAAAAAAATGTACACATTATTCATTATTCTAATTGTGATTGCAGCACTGCTGATGATTGGCATCGTGCTCATTCAAGAGTCTAAAGGTGGTGGCTTGGCCTCCAATTTCTCGTCTTACAACCAAATCGGCGGTGTCCGCAAGACTACCGACTTTATCGAAAAGACCACATGGGGGCTTGCTGCTGCGATGGTCATCATCAGCGTGGCTTGTGCATATGTTGCTCCTCAGGTAACGTCTGACGGTTCCGTCATGGAAGGCATTGAGAATCCCATGACTAATCCCAATAACATGCCTGGCTTCGGTGCCAGCCAGCAGGCTCCTGCTCAGCAGGCTCCTGCAGCTCCTGCCAAGTAAGCTGTCGGCAATAAGTTATCAGATGATGAAAAGAGCGGGTATGGATTCAGCCATTCCCGCTCTTTTGCTGTGTGTTGTCTGATGAACAGCAATTTCCTGTACTTATGTGTTATCTGATGAACAGCAATTCCCTGTATTTGGGTAGTGTCCACAACCCGTCTTCCACAATCATTTCCAACTTGTCTATCTGGTAACGGATGTCTTCCATCTTCTGGCAGACAGTGTCGTGATACTGGATGGCGCGTTCGTGGATGTTCTCAATGCGGTTGGCCACGCGACGGGCATCGGTCAGTTCCTCCACCAGCTGTTCTATACGTTCAGTGCGTTCAGCAATCTCTTCAATGAGCTTCATGTTACGAGCCGACAGGCGTTCAGCTTTTTGAATGTCGAATACGCTCTTCATGCCCTGCACGTTCTTGATGAGCTGACTCTGATAGTGAGTAGCTACGGGAATGATGTGGTTCATGGCCAAATCGCCAAGTACGCGAGCCTCTATTTGCACGGTTTTCACGTACATCTCCCATTTCACCTCATTGCGAGCCTCCAGTTCTTTATGGTTCATCACCTTGGTGCTCTCAAACATCTTGATGCTTGAGTCATCAAGGTAATGCTCAAAGATAACGGGACACGACTTCTCCACATCCAGTCCGCGACGAGCAGCCTCCTTCACCCATTCCTCCGAATAGCCGTTGCCGTCGAAGCGGATAGGCTTACAGGTCTTGATATCCTCACGAAGCACGTCAAGGATGGCGTGAGTGATACGTTTTTTGCTATCATTTGCGGTAGCAAATTCTTCACTCTTCACTCTTAACTCTTCACTTCTTTTGTCTACTCGCTCCTTGAACGATGCCAGACTCTCTGCCATTGCAGCGTTGAGGGCTATCATGGCGCTGGCGCAGTTCACACTCGAACCTGGTGCACGGAACTCGAAACGGTTACCAGTGAAGGCGAAAGGCGACGTACGGTTACGGTCGGTATTATCTACGATGAGGTCGGGAATCTGCGGGATGTCAATCTCCATACCCTGCTTACCCTTCAGGTTAAACAGCTCGTTGGTCTCCGATGTCTCAATATGGTTGAGCAGTTCAGTGAGCTGTGTGCCCAGGAAGCTGGAGATAATGGCTGGCGGAGCCTCATTGCCACCCAGACGGTGGGCGTTAGTGGCACTCATGATTGATGCTTTCAGTAGTCCGTTATGCTTATACACCGCCATCAACGTCTCCACGATGAAGGTCACGAAGCGCAGGTTCTCCTCCGGTGTCTTGCCAGGCGCATGCAACAGCACGCCATTGTCGGCCGACAGACTCCAGTTGTTATGTTTTCCCGAACCGTTGATGCCGTCGAAGGGCTTTTCGTGCAGCAACACGCGGAAACCGTGGTTGCGTGCCACTTTCTTCATCAACGACATGAGCAGCATATTATGGTCAACGGCCAGATTGCACTCCTCGAAGATGGGTGCCAGCTCAAACTGGTTGGGAGCCACCTCGTTATGGCGCGTCTTGCAGGGGATGGCCAGTTCCAGCGCTTGTATCTCCAGGTCCTTCATGAAGGCTTGCACGCGGTCGGGAATGGTGCCGAAGTAGTGGTCGTCCATTTGCTGGTTCTTGGCACTTTCGTGTCCCATCAGTGTACGTCCGGTCATCAGCAGGTCGGGACGTGCGGAGTAGAGACCCTCGTCCACTAAGAAGTACTCCTGTTCCCATCCGAGGTTTACCGTCACTTTCGTCACATCGTCGTAGAACAGCGAGCATACTTCGGTAGCAGCCTTGTCTACAGCGTGAAGGGCCCTCAGCAGCGGGGCCTTGTAGTCCAGTGCCTCGCCTGTATAGGCGATGAAGATGGTGGGGATACATAGTGTGTCGTCAATGATAAAGACAGGACTCGTGGGATCCCAGGCCGAATAGCCGCGGGCTTCGAAAGTATTGCGGATGCCGCCGTTGGGAAACGACGAGGCGTCGGGCTCCTGCTGCACCAGCAGTTTGCCGCTGAACTTTTCTATCATGCCGCCCTTTCCGTCGTGTTCCACGAAGGCGTCGTGCTTCTCGGCCGTGCCTTCCGTCAGCGGCTGGAACCAGTGGGTGTAGTGTGTCACCCCCATCTCCATGGCCCACTTTTTCATGCCGGCTGCTACAGCGTCGGCTATTCCTCGGTCCAGCCGTGCACCATTGTCCATCACGTCTATCATCTTGTCGTAGATGTCCTTTGGCAGGTATTTGTACATTTTCTTTTGGTCGAAGACGTATTTGCCAAAAAACTCCGACGGTCGCTCTTTTGGGGGTTTCACGTCGATTGCCCGCTTCTTGAACGCCTCTTCTACGACTTGGAATCTCAAATTGTTTGCCATATTTGTTTTAGTCTATATATCGTTTTGTAATGTCGCCATATTGGTCGATCCGCCTGTCACGTAGGAACGGCCACCAGCGACGTACCTGCTCAGAACGCTTCATGTCCATTTCAATGACGATGCTTTCCTCTTCGTTTTCTGATGCCTCATAAATGATTTCACCTTGCGGGCCGCAGACGAAGGATGTTCCCCAGAAGGGGACACCGTCTTCGTTGCCCACACGGTTCACGGCTACCACGGGCAGTCCGTTGGCAACGGCATGTCCGCGCATCACCGTCTGCCAGGCACGTCGCTGGCGTTGTTGCTCCTCTGGCGTGTCGTTAGGGTCGTAGCCGATGGCGGTGGGGTAGATGAGTATCTCGGCACCCTGCAGGGCCATGAGTCGGGCAGGCTCAGGATACCATTGGTCCCAGCACACCAGCACGCCCAGACGGCCTATGCTGGTCTGGATGGGGTGGAATCCAAGGTCGCCGGGGGTGAAGTAGAACTTTTCGTAGTAGCCCGGATCGTCGGGAATATGCATCTTGCGGTACTTGCCGGCTATCGTGCCGTCCTTCTCTATGACTACCGCCGTATTGTGATAGAGTCCGGCCGTCCGCCGCTCAAAAAGCGACGTGACAATCACGACTCCGTAGCGCTTGGCCAGTTCCCCGTAAATCTCCGTCGAAGGCCCGGGAATCGGCTCTGCCAGATCGAAGTTGCTGACGTCCTCCACTTGACAGAAGTAGAGCGAGTTGTGTAGTTCTTGCAGCACGATGAGTTCAGCTCCTCGTGCGGCCAGATCTGCTATTCCGTCGGCTATCCGCTCAATGTTATGCGTAATGTCCGCCGTGTTATGTTGCTGTAAAAAACCTATTCTCATAAAAGCACAGTGCTATGCTTTATGCGTAACACGGCGCAAAATTACTACTTTTTTTCTGTTACTCAAACTTTTTTTGTGGAAAAGTGTGTGTTTTCGGTATTCATTCTTGATGCTGTGGCGCACCCCTGTTTTTCAGCGAATGCTCCACAGATTTCTGCGGAGGCTCCCTGTGATTCTGGGGAGGCTCTACAGATTTCTGCGGAGGCTCCCTGTGATTCTGGGGAGGCTCTACAGATTTCTGGGGAGGCTCCCTGTGATTCTGGGGAGGCTCCCTGTGATTTTAGTAGTATTGCATGGTGCAACAGTGCAGGCTTCCGTGCTGACGTATGACGGGACGGCAGTCGATGCCGACGATTTCTCTGTCGGGGAAAGCCTGGGCAATGATACGCATGGCTTCCTGGTCGAGGTCGGGCTGGGCATAGGTGGGCACAAGAACGGCACCATTGATAATCAGGTAGTTGGCGTAGGTGGCGGGGAGCCGCTCTTCACCGTCGAAGATGGGGCGGGGAAGAGGGAGCTTCAGCAGACGGTAAGGGTGGCCGTCGATGGTGCGAAGGGTCTGCAGTTCACGTTCCATCTCCACAAGGTCTGGATGGTCGTCGTCGGCTCCTGTATAAAGAATGGTGTCATCGGGACAGATGCGTACGAGGGTGTCGATGTGGCCGTCGGTGTCATCGCCTATGAGGCTGCCGTGGTTAATCCACACCACGCGTTCGGCACCCAGGTAGTGCTTGAGACGCTGCTCAATCTCAGTCTTTGTGAGCGGTTGGTTGCGGTGGGGAGCCGTCAGACAGCAGGTGGTGGTGAAGATGGTGCCGCAGCCGTCGCTCTCGATGGAGCCTCCTTCGAGGACGAAGTCGAGGTGGGGTTCGTAATGGCCCTTGACCAGCCCCCTCTCGTAGAGACGGCGGTTGATCTGGTTGTCGAGGTCGGCAGGGAACTTCTCGCCCCAGCCGTTGAACTTGAAATCGAGCAACATCAACTGCCCGTCATCCTCAACGGTGATGAAGCCGTGGTCGCGTGCCCACGTATCGTTATGCGGTATGTCGTCGACAATCAGCAGTCGCTCTCGTTTGCTGATTTCACGTGCCATCTCCTTATAGACAGCGGTAATCTCGTCGAGCATGGGGGCCCAGTCGGTCTCAGCGTGGGGCCACGTCAGTTGCACGGCACTCTGTGGTTCCCATTCGGCAGGCATTCGCCTTTTTTTTGCATTCATGCTGCAAAGTTACGCAAAGATAAGGGTAAAACAAAATAAATTTATTTATTTTTTCTTATATATATAATGTATATGAAAAAAAAATTGTAACTTTGCACCGCATTTCGTGTGCAAACAGGCAAACTACCCCCCGGAAGAGATTCCTTTCGGAGGTTTCTCAGGGCTCCGGTTAGGGGTGGCTGCCATTGATTAAATAGTTCTGAATCAAGTATTTGGAACGTTTTACGTCCATAAGATTTATCTTACTGGACAAGACAGAGAAGTATCTATGCACGAACAGAAGAATAGCATAAGGAGAACAGAAGAACATTGGAATGTGATGACGCATCACAAGCCCCAGTGGATAGACGCCATGCTCTACAAAGAGAACCGTGGTGAATTGTCGGCCACTGATGAGGAGGGTGACGAGTCAGCTACGGAGCCTTTCGAGTTTTTCGTGCCGTTTCTTTTTATGCGTCCTGATGCAGCGGACGAGATTCGCAGCATCTTCCATAACTTCGTGTTTGTCAAGGCTTCTCAGGAGCGGTTGCGCGCTATCGTGGAGTCTGAATGGAACAAGTCGGCAAATATGCGCCTGCGGTATTATCGCGACCGAAGCGGGAAAAACATCACGATTACCGACGAGGAGTTTCAGCAGTTGCGTGCCACCTTCTTGAACCGGCAGCTCAAAGTGTTCTTCGGCATGCCCGTGGACACCATTGGTGAAATGGCCGTTGGCGACCGCGTGACACTGCTGATAGACGGCTGGAAAGGTAAGCAAGGAAAGATTGAGCGCATCCGTCTGAAGAATGGGCTTGTATCAATGACCGTAGCCGTGGATATACTGGGGCACACGAAGAGTGTGAACTTCGAAGATCTGCACGATGGTGACGTCATCTTTGCCGACCATGATACTGAGCAACTCTTGACAGGCAATCTGATCAGTAATATGGAGAGACCGATAGCAACGATGCTGGGGCATTACTTCCGCAAGAACAATGCGGACGTGAAGCGTCGCGACTTCCCTCGCCTGAACCGGTATCTCTCCTATGCCAATATTCAGGTGGACGATGAGAATGAACAAAAGCGGTTCGTGTCGCTGATGCTGCTCTGTGCCACAATGCTGGGCGAGACGGCTCTTTGCGACCGCTATGCCGCTCAGCTGATAGAATGGCTAAGTGATGAAAAGGAGGTGGACAATGTCGCGGATGCCTGTATGCTGATTGCGCTGTTTGTATATACGCGCCATCCCGCCTATCGTGATGCCGCCAAAGCATTTCGCAAGGCTCATTCGGATTGTCCGTCTATTCTTGGCACTTTTATCAATAAGGTACGCGATATACCGACAAAGAAATAATCATGCGGGGTGATAGCCGCTGATATGTGATATAACGATAACGATAACGAAAACGTAAACGAAAACGTAAACGAAAACGTAAACGAAAACGTAAACGAAAAACGAGTGTGTGACAAATATGAAAAAAGCATTAATAACCGGTGTTACCGGACAGGATGGCTCGTATCTGAGCGAGCTTCTTCTTGAAAAAGGTTATGAGGTGCACGGCATCATCCGCCGCAGCAGCGTGGACTTCCGTGAGCGCATCGCTCACCTGGAGGGCAAGCCTCATTTCCATCTCCACTATGCCGACATGGGCGACTCCATGTCCATTGTGAAAGTGGTGGATAAGGTTAAACCGGATGAGATTTATAACTTGGCCGCACAGAGCCATGTGCAGGTCAGCTTCGACTCGCCTGAGTTCACGGCTGACGTGGATGCCACGGGCGTGTTGCGCGTACTGGAGGCAGTGCGTGCCTGCCATTTAGAGAATACGTGCCGCATCTATCAGGCTTCCACCTCGGAACTTTATGGCAAGGTGGAAGAGGTGCCTCAGAACGAGAACACGCCGTTCCACCCGTACAGTCCGTATGCCGTGGCTAAGCTGTATGGTTACTGGATTATCAAAGAATACCGCGAGGCCTACAACATGTACTGCTGTTCCGGCATCCTGTTCAACCATGAGTCGGAACGTCGTGGCGAGACTTTCGTCACGCGCAAGATCACGCTTGCAGCAGCTCGTATCAGTCAGGGCCTGCAGGACTGCCTGTATTTGGGCAATATGGATTCGCTTCGTGACTGGGGCTATGCCAAGGATTACGTCGAGTGCATGTGGCTCATCCTGCAGCAGGAGAAACCAGAGGACTTCGTCATTGCCACGGGCGTGCAGCACAGTGTCCGTGAGTTCACGCAACTGGCCTTTAAGCATGCGGGCATCGAGCTGAAGTTCGAAGGCGAGGGTATCAACGAGAAGGGCATCTGCGTCACAGGTCCCGAATCTCTCGTAGGCAAGACCGTCGTTGCCGTCTCCAAGGATTTTTACCGTCCCACGGATGTAGTGAACCTCTGGGGCGACCCGACGAAAGCCAAAGCGAAGCTGGGCTGGAACCCGAACAAGACCACTTTCGAGGAATTGGTGAAGCTGATGGTGGAGCACGACATTGCGAAAGTGGCCGCTGAAGGTGCCGCCGCTAAGGTAAGAACGAACTTGGCTGAATACCTTGAAAAGGGTATTGTGAAGTAGCCGGACGGACGAGGTCTATAAGACTACACAGGTGAAGGCCGATGCAGCCACCTACACCACCTTCGGAGAGTTTACAGCCAATCTGCCCGTCGGTAGCTATACCATGGTGGCAATTAATGTTGAAAGTAGAAAAGAAAAATGGAAAAGAATAGTAAAATATATGTGGCTGGCCACAGAGGTATGGTTGGTTCAGCAATAGTACGTGAGCTCCAGCGTCAGGGATATAATAACCTGGTGCTGCGAACGCATAAAGAATTGGATTTGACTCGCCAAGATCAAGTAGAGGCCTTCTTCGCCCAGGAGCGCCCCGAGTACGTGTTCTTGGCTGCCGCCAAGGTAGGCGGCATTGTGGCCAATCAAAGTGCCCTTGCCGACTTCATGTACGACAACATGATTCTGGAGATGAATGTCATTCATGCCGCCTGGAAGAATGGCTGCAAGAAACTGGAATTCCTTGGCAGTAGTTGCATCTACCCCCGCATGGCTCCTCAGCCCATGCCCGAGAGCTGCCTGCTCACCTCAGAGCTTGAGAAAACCAATGAAGCGTATGCGTTGGCAAAAATCTCCGGCCTCAAGTATTGTGAGTTCCTCAACCGCCAGTATGGCACAGATTATATCTCCGTGATGCCAACGAATCTCTATGGCCCCAACGACAACTATCATCCTGAGCACAGTCATGTGCTGCCAGCGTTGATACGCAGGTTCCATGAGGCCAAGGTGGAAGGCAAAGAGAGCGTCACCTGCTGGGGCGATGGCTCACCGCTGCGAGAATTCCTCTATGTTGATGACCTTGCCAACCTCTGTGTGTTCCTCATGAACAACTACAGCGGAAACGAAACGGTCAATGCCGGCACCGGCAAGGAATTGACCATTAAGGCGCTCACAGAATTGGTCGCCAAGGTCATAGGCTATGAGGGCAAGATAGAGTGGGATACCACCAGACCTAATGGCACCCCTCGCAAGCTCCTCGATGTCTCTAAGGCCACCAAGTTGGGCTGGACCTACAAAACCGAGTTAGAAAACGGCATCCGACTCGCATATAAGGATTTCTTGGAGAACCCCATGCGTGCAGAGCGATAGCATCTTCCATCTGCCTTTTTCCATCTTACATCCATTAGCTCGACGAACTTAAAAAATTAAATATGAACAACCAAGAGAAATTTTATCAGATCTACGGTCGCGATGCAGAGGGCATGGCCTTCTGTCCTTACCGTATCTGTCCGATAGGAGCCCATTCCGATCATAACCTGGGTAAGATCACCGGTTTGGCCATCGATAAGGGCATCCATATAGCATACGCCCCAAAGCAGAATGGCGTTGTTGAGATGGCCTCACTGCAGTTTTCTAAGCGTGCACAGTGGCATATCGCCTCTGTACCTGCCCAGAAGCAGAACGATTGGGCCGACTATCTTCGTGGTGCCACCTTGGCCTTGTCAAAGCAGCACCAGTTGCATATAGGTCTTTGTGGCGTTATCGAGGGTTCGCTCCCTATTGGTGGCCTCTCTTCAAGTGCAGCAGTCATCATCAGTTTCCTGACTGCCCTTTGCAAGGTCAATGGCATCAGCTTGAGCCAGCAGGAGATTATCGATATTGCTTACGATGCAGAGCTTAACTATGTGGGCGTGAGTGTGGGCAAGCTCGACCAGAGCTGTGAGGTACTTAGCAAGAAGAACCACCTGCTCTATCTCGACACCCTCGATGGTCATTATGAGCTGATTCCTCAGCCAGCTAACATGAAGCCTTATAAAATAGCCATCTTCTTTAGCGGACTGGAACACAGTCTGGCTGGCTCCAAATACAATATGCGTGTAGATGAGCTTCGCTCTGGCGTTTATGCCCTTCAGGCCTTTGCAGGTATGGAGTATGGCAAGTTCAACGAGGCCATGGCCCGCAATGTTCCCCGTGAGGTTTACGAGCAATATAAGAGCAAGCTCCCTGAGCCATGGGCCAAGCGTTGTGAGCATTGGTACACCGAGTTCGAGCGCGTTCAGCAGGGTGCCGAGGCTTGGCGCCGGGGTGATATAGAGACCTACGGTAAGCTCTCTTTCGAATCAGGCTGGAGCAGCATCCATAATTGGGAGAGCGGAGCCCCAGAGCAGATTCGTCTTTACGAGATTATGACCCAAACCGATGGCATCTATGGCGGTCGCTTCAGTGGTGCAGGCTTCAAGGGTTGCTGCATGGCATTGATCGATCCCGCCTTTGAGGAATCAATCTCTCAGAAGGTAACAGCAGAATATCTTAAGGCCTTCCCCGAGATGACCGGCAAGTATCAGGTTTATATCTGCGACAGTGCCGATGGTATAAACATTTAAATATATTATAACATGAAGTGTGTGATATTGGCAGCAGGATATGCCACAAGACTTTATCCTTTGACCGAGAATTTTCCTAAGCCCCTTTTAGAGGTGGCCGATAAACCCATACTCGACTGGCTCATCGACGATATGGCCCAGACTGGCAAGATAGATGAATATATCGTCATCAGTAACCACAAGTTTGCCCATATCTTCGAGGAGTGGGCATCAAAGAGCAAGAACAAGATTACCGTTATCGATGATGGCACCTCTTCTAACGAGACTCGCCTTGGTGCAGTAAAGGATATCCTTTTCGCCATTGAGCAGTTGCAGCTGGACGACGACCTGTTGGTGATGGCCGGTGATAATCTGCTTGATTTTAGTCTGGCGGACTTTATCAAGTATGGTCAGCAGAAGAAAGCCACTTGTGTCATGCGTTATTACGAGCCCGATGAAGCTAAGCTCCATAAGAGTGGTGTGGCCGAGGTGACCGATGACGACCTGCTTGTTGCTATGCAAGAGAAGCCAGCCGAGCCCAAGAGCCATTGGTGCGTGCCTGCCTTCTATTATTATACTAAGGAAGACAGCCATCTCATCAAGAAAGGCATTGAGAGCGGTTGTGGCACTGATGCTCCTGGCAGCTTTATTGCTTGGCTTTGTGGTCAGACCAAGGTATATGCCTGGGAGATGCCCGGAAAGCGATATGACATTGGCAATCTGGCCAGTTACGAAGAAGTAAAGAAAACATTCGCTAATCATAAGTAGTAGTTATATTATGGCAAATATAGCAGTAGCAGGAACCGGCTATGTCGGTATGAGTATCGCCACACTGTTGGCGCAACACAATCATGTAGTGGCAGTAGATGTAATCCCTGAGAAGGTGGAGAAAATCAATAAGAAGATTTCTCCCATCCAGGACGATTACATTGAGAAGTATTTGGCTGAAAAGGAATTGGACCTTACAGCCACACTTGATGGTGCAGCAGCATATAAGGATGCTGACTTTGTAGTGATTGCAGCTCCGACGAATTATGACCCTCAGAAGAACTTCTTCGATACCCATCATATCGAAGATGTCATTGACTTGGTGCTGAGCGTCAATCCCGATGCAGTGATGGTCATTAAGAGCACTATCCCTGTGGGCTATTGCCGCTCGCTTTATGTCAAGTACGCCTTGAAGTTCTTGACAGATCCGGAATTGAAGGGAAAGAAGTTCAACCTGCTCTTCTCGCCAGAATTCCTGCGCGAGAGCAAGGCACTTTATGATAATCTTTATCCCTCACGCATTATTGTGGGCTATCCTAAGATCTTCCCCACAGACCGCAACAAGAAATGGGATGAGGAGAATGCCGCTATCACTGCCATTGGTAATCCCGAGGCAGAAGAAAAGGCTAAGACCTTTGCCTCCCTCCTTCTCGAAGGTGCCATTGGCCCTTCAAAGGATTCACATAACGCGGAAGCAAACTCTTCAAAGGCTACGGGTAGGCGCGATAGCGGGAATCTCTTCACTCTTCACTCTTCACTCGACAAGGGCATCCCTGTTCTCCTCATGGGAATGACAGAAGCAGAAGCTGTGAAATTGTTTGCCAACACCTATTTGGCACTTCGTGTCAGCTACTTCAACGAGCTCGACACCTATGCCGAGGTCAAGGGATTGGATTCTCAGGCCATTATTTCCGGTGTCGGTCTCGACCCACGTATTGGCACACACTATAATAACCCATCGTTTGGCTATGGTGGCTACTGTCTGCCAAAGGACACCAAGCAACTTCTGGCCAACTATGCCGACGTGCCACAGAACATGATGACGGCCATCGTGGAGAGTAACCGCACACGTAAGGACTTCATTGCCGACGAAGTGCTC
>JAFYDA010000057.1 GCA_017545045.1 Prevotella sp.
ATTTTATTAATAAAGTGGTTTCGGTGAACGTGAATGATTGTGAACAGCTTTGGTTCGACCCAGTGGCGTAATCGTCAGATTATCGAAATATGGTGTGCTCACCCGGCGTTGCTGCAGGGGTGCCATGATGCCTGCCATACCATGCTGATAGCGATCGGACGTGGCTCGAACCACCTGTTTGCCATCAACATAGCCGGTGATTTCGTCTCCCTCGAAACGCAGCTTCAGGTTGTGCCACTTTCCAGCAGTAATGCCCTGCACCTGTGCGCTGTCAAGCACATATTCGCCACCCACTTCGATGTCCTTACGGGCAAGTATGAGTGCCTGTTGCTCAGCATCGCCTATCAGCTCCTTTTGGTCGAGTTTTCCACGAGTTATATAAAGCTGGCACAGCCCGTGCTCGTTTATCTTCAGATAGTAGCCCTTGGCCCAAACGCCATAGCCCGAGCCTACATCGCAGATACGCCCCATCACAGCGGCCTCGTCCTGAGGATTCAGCAGCACATCGGCACTCACCTCGTAGTCGGTCCATGCCTCATCACCAATAATCGAGTAATGGTGCCACTCGGGTGCCCAACTGAGCGTGTGCTCACCAACAGTTTGCTGCAGGCATGTGCCCGCCATGCCACCTGGTGCCTGGCGCAGCTCAAAGCATCCGATGATATCGGCCATATAATGAGGCAGATAGCCCCATTTTGAGAGATGGTCATAATCCTCGTAGTTATCAACGTAGGGGATGGGGAACGAAGCAGGTGCAGGCACGCCAGCATAACTCCCCTTCTGCTGCCCACTGGTGGTTGAGAGAGAATAAACACAGGCTGGATCTAACGTCATTGTTAAACTACGTGCCCGGGGCAACATATCGGCCTGACGCACAAACTGCTCCTGCTCGTTACTACGCCACACGCAGAGTCTGGCTCCAGAAAGTTGTTTGGGCAAACTGATGCGTACTGTTTGCGGAGTGGTAGCATCTTTGGTTTCGATGATGATACTGTAGTCGTTGGTAGCCGGATTGCGCAGCATGCACATCGTACCACCTCCATAAAGTTTCAGGCAGCCATCATCAACGTATTGCCACCCAACCTCGGTAAACTGTCCGTAATGCGCATATCCCCAAAGCGATTCGCGCACGCTATAGTTACCACTCCATGGCTGTTGTGCTATCAGCATCGGGGGATCCTGACTATAAGGCTCCAATGGATAGGTGGCGCCTATGTCGTACCAGTTGATAACCTTTGTTGCACCACTCACAATATAGTTCTCGTTAAAGCACTTCACGATAGTAATCAAACAGTCGAACCCTTTGCGATACACGTGATCCTCGCTGTTCCAGATGGGTTTTCCCATCTTTTCGGCCATCGATCGCTGCTCGGCAGTAAGCGGTATCTCGCTGAATGTATGGGCACTCACAGCATAGATAGCATCGCGCAACTCGGGGTCGCGCTCCATGTCTTTCATAAAATCCATCTTATTGGCTCCCCAGTTGTCGAAAGCATGAAGTTTTACGTTCTTAAATCCGCGCTCGTTCATGGTGCGGCGCAGCATCTTGGCAAAGTCGTTGCTCCACCCTTTCTCGTTATGGCAGCCAATGGCATTGAGTTCGAGCCCGTACTGCTGGCGCAAAGCTGTGAGCCAATCTACATAATAATCGGCCATGTGCTGCGACCAGAAATCGCCCACCCATCGCGGTGCACTCCAACCCGTGGCATCAAGGTCGAGCTGGGGATTGCGGCTCTTGGCTTCGCGCAGCACCCACCAGGTATAGCCACGCTGAGCATCGAAATCGCCAAGATAGTGACTGTGCGAGGGCATGCTGCCCTGGGTACTGTTGCCATCGCCAGGAATCTCAACCAGCAACGAGCTGACCGAGGCGCCAAACTTGGGCTTATACACCAGGTCTAAAATCTGAGAGCGCTGGGGCTCGGGATAGTCTTTCAGCAGCACCGAAGTGGCGCCGCCACCATTAACGGCACCGATGCCATCGAACTTTTTCCCTTTGAGGGCCGACTGTATGCGTACCTGCTGCACGCGTGCTTTTGCTTTCGAAGCATAAGGTGTTTCGGACTTGGAAACGACCAGCTCGGAACCGAGGAACTGCTTCCAGAAATCGGGTGTATTGTTACTACCGAAAAGGAATGGTCCGGTCCAAGGAGCCACGTACAGCCATTTGGCGCCATCGCGCATCATGGCCTCGGCACTGGGCAGACAATCGCATTCGGCCAGCGCCAGCATCTTGTGGGGATATTTCCGGCTTAACAAATCATACTGCTCCTTATAGCTGCCATGATTAGTGGAGATATGATACTGATCGCGAGCTACTATATCCACAAACTGATCGCCAGGATACCAGTCGTCGTCATCGAGTTCAGAGGTCCACACATAAATCAGGTTGTGCACGCCATGACTCATCAAGTAACGCTGCATGAACAGATACAGCTGCTTGAAGGTGCTGGCACCATCACTACCCCACCAGAACCATGCGTTGCCACCACGGTTGGTATTGCCAGCAGCCTCGTGAAACGGGCGCCAGATAATGGGGATGCCCTGCTTCTGGTAGTGAAGCAGCAAGCTGGTGATACGCTTCAGATCACGCATCAGCACAGCATTCTCTGGCGTGCCTTGCTGCAGCGCCCTGCGCGGCGAGAATGTGGTGCCGCTTTGTGGTGTTTTGGCAGCCGAAGGCGTATAGAACGAATAGCCCTTGCTATCGGTCATCAACGTATCAACAGGCACACTCCAATGCCAAATAAAGCCTACAATACCCCCCGACTGATACCAATCCTTGGCTGTATCGGCCAGATAGTTGACATGCTCCAGTCTGAAATGCTGGAAATCGAAGATATTCACTGCTGGATACTGACCTGTGCGTTTGCTTACTTCGTCGGCATCGGTCGTGTTATAATCCCATCTGGCCTGACAACCAGACAATACCTTTTTGCCCCAAACATCGTTTCGCAGATAGTTGTACAAGCCAACAACCTGTTTGGTGGCTTTCTTATCTATCGGTTTTGGGGCTATCTGTGCCGACAGATGCAGCAGCGGCAGCACACTTAATAATAAAATACCACAAAATCTTCTCATAAATATTTTTTTTGCAAATATAGTCAATTATTTTAAAACTGCAATTCTTTTAACAAAAAAAAGGGAGAGTGCCAAACACTGGGGCACCCTCCCCCAAACCTAAATCTAAATTAAATACTAACAAACCATTATTTTAACTCAACGTACAAGTATCAGCACAACTCTCACAGCTGTATTCAACCTGGTTTTTGATGTAAACACGGATACGGTCGCCCACCTTCGAATCGGGTTCGAGCATAATTTTGGGGTTCGTGCCACCTGCCACACGTACCTCTTTACTAAGATAGCCCACAAACGAAAAAATTCTTCTATATTCAAAAATAAAATCAGATATTACCAAGCTGTCACTATATATTTATAAAGGTAAAAATGTCGTGATTAAATGAGAGAAATGAGAGCTCACAGACTTCTTTTCACGTGGAGCCTCCGCAGAATTACAGGGAGCCTCCACAGAAAAGTCCCACGGCCTGGGAAAAATGTCCCAAGGCCTGGGAAAAACACGCGGAGGCTCCACAGAAATCTGCGGAGGCTCCTTTACACAAACAGGAACAATTGCACAAGGATTTTCAAAAAAAATATTTGACTGAAATTTGACTACTGAGAATCAGACAATTACAAAGATTTGACTATAAATCGACCACAGATTTGACTATAAATTGACTGTAAAATTGACTATAGAATTGCTTGAAAAGAGGTTGTTAGTCGTACAGTCTGAAGATTTGTTCCATGGGTTGCCACTTCTCATCGCTGCGGGCATCGGCGGAACAGCCTTGGAACTTCGACACGAAGGCTTCCCACTCAGCCTGACGGGGCAGTGTGGCAAGCCGGTCCATCGCCTCACTCCAATTGAAATCTGCCGGCGTATCGACAATCATCACCAGCTTGCTACCCAGCATGTAGATTTCCATCTCGAGGATGCCTACAGCCCTGATGCCGTCGCGCACCTCTTTCCAATGGAATTCCTCGGAATGCCATTTACGGTATTGTGCCACGAGGTCGGGGACTTCACTGATTTCCAGGAACTGGACATAGCGTTTCAGTTTGCCTGCCGATATTTTCTGAACATATCCTTCCATACATGTATCGTTTATTGTTGAAGTAGAAAAGAGGCGGACACCACACGATGTCTGCCTCTTTTCTTTTATGTAAACGGGGTATCAATAACCGATCTTTCCCTTCCAGCGCAGATACCAGTTACGCTGGTCGGCCAGCTTGTTGGCTACAGCAGCCATGGAGCCGCGGTCGGCTTCGCCAAGACGGGCACCGATAATCTGGGCCATTGTCTGACCAGGATTCTGCTGACGCAAAGCATAGCGCATGATGTCGTAGAAGCGTGTTCCCTCGAAAGCAAACTCCAGTGCGCTCTCGTTCAGGATCAGGCTGTCGACATAAGCCTGCTGCTCCTGCACAAGTTGCAGTGGGTCTGGACCAGGTATCATAGCCGTATCGTTGAGCAGTTTGTAATGCTCGTTAAAGGGAGTCCAGCCGGAACCACGAGAATGGATACCCATCATGTTGTGGTTAGCAGAAGCCTGACCTACGATATCCATGACATCGGCCACGCCGTAACGAGTGTCGTTGAAGTCGAACTGGGCAATGAACAAAGAGTCGGACTTATCCTCTGTCATGTAATAGGGGATGACTTTGTTCTGTATGCTCCTGTTGCTCAGGCCCTGGGACAGAATCTGATAGGCCATACGAGGGAAGCCGCCCATGTTCAACGCCTCAGCCATGCGGAGGTAGACCATCATACGGCGATAAATGTGGACGTTACGGGAAATACGCTTATTCGTCCTCTCATCAGAGAAGCCCCACTTTCCGATTTCCTGAGTCTCAATGCGCTCGCCAGTCATATTATCGCGATGGAAGCTCTCGGACCAGACTTGCGAAAGACGGAGGTCACCAGAGCGGTGCTCGGTAAGTCCGGCAGGCGAATAAATCCAGCTGAATCCGTCTCTTGAAGGATGGCAGTAAGCCTGAGACTCAGAGATGTTCATCAAGCGCTTCGACGGCTCAATGCTCACCTTATAGTTGTTGGCCTCACACGATGAGAAGAGGTTGCACAACTCGCTGTAGTGACCATCGGCACGGAGGGAGTCGCCGGCAATCATGCTGATGAGCTCGGCATTTTCGCCCACGCTCTCCGAATAGTTGCTACTCATATTTCGCATGGTAATCGACTGCCATGTAGAGCTGCCAACAGACCACATGATGTAAGACAGATCAGTAGGATAGGCAGAGTTCTGACCGTTGCGCTCATTGATATACTTGTAGTAGTTCAACGCAGCCTGACGGTAGTCCTCCTTGCTGCCCGTAACAGTGGCACGCCACAGATAGAGGTCACCGCGCACAATGCTCAGGGGGAAGAAGAGCAGCTTGGACTCTACGCTGGCGAACTGACCTTCAATCTTGCGATAACCCGGAAATTCCGTGTTGTAACGCTCGGGGATAGAGGCCAGGTCGTTGATGAAATACGAACAGACGGTCTGCAGGTCGGCCTTTGCGCCGGTCTCAGCCAGTTCGGCAGCTTCGCGGCTCAACAGGGGCTCCGTCACGAAGGGGACATTACCATAGTTAAGAACCAGCTGCAGATAAGTCCATGCACGGATAGCCTTGACAGCTGCATACTCCTTCATGAAAATATTCTCATTGCGGTTACTCTTGAGGGCCGTATCAACATGCGCAACAAAATAGTTACAGTTGTTGATAACAGCATAGTAGTCGCTGGGAGCATTATACATGTTGTCGTCGCCCATATTGAAATTGGCCATGTCGCGCAGGTCGCTGCTGGCCTGGTTGGTCAACGATACCAAGTCGCCACGCACTTCACCCAGCAGGATGGTGCGGTCAGCCAGGGCTTGCAACTTTTGTAAGATACCCGTCACGGAATAGATGGTGTCGACGGCATTGTTCAGATGTTCCCTTTCAGCATAGAGTACATCTTCAGACTCCTGTTCGAAGAAATCCGCACATGAGGAGAAAGCGCCTATGCCTAAAATGATGCTGATGAAAATATAGATACGTTTCATATTCATACGGTAAATTAGAGGTTAATTTTAACACCGGCTACGATAGAACGGCTCATTCCCAGACGACCCAGGTCGATGCCTTGACCAATAACACTTGAAGTCATAGAGAATTCTGGATCGCTGCCTAAGTACTTGGTGAAAGTCAACAGGTTGTTGCCCTGAATCCAGAACTGGAATCCCTGGATATACTCAGAGTTGACAGGCAGGTCATAACTTAACGTAGCTGTCTTCAGGCGCAGATAGGAACCATCCTCAATCCAACGGTCGCTAAAGCGCGAATTACCCATTGGATCCTGGAAGCTGATGCGCGGAATATCGGTCTGCTGATCCTCAACCTGCCAACGGCGCAAGAGTGCTGTCGTCTGGTTCAGGAAGCGGCTTCCGCCTTCCAGCTGCGAACGCATATAGTTATAGACATCGCCACCAAGAGAATAGTTGAACCGCACGTCAAGCTTGAAGCGCTTCCATGCTACAGAGGTGAAGATGTTTCCATAGACATCGGGATTAGGATCACCGATAATGGTGCGGTCAGCCTCGGTAATCATACCGTCGTTGTTCAAGTCGGCAAAATGGATGTCACCAGCCTTGAAGTAGTTGCGGTCAATACCGTTTTCGGCCAGGAAGTAGAGACCGTTGGGGTCTGTCGTTCCTGCTGCCGTGGCAGCCTGCGTACTGCTGAACACGCCGAGGCTCTTGTAACCGTAGAACGCATTGGCAGCCTGGCCAACCTGAGTACGGATGGTAGCACCGTAGAGCTCGTTGTCAACATACTGAGCACCCTCGGGCAGTTCGGTAATCTTATTCTTGTAATGTCCGGCGCTGGCACCAATCTGCCAATGCCAGTCTTTCAAAGCCAGCAACTTGGCGGTAAAGCTTACGTCGAAGCCTTCGTTCTGCAACTTACCACCGTTAGACCAGTTCATGTCCAAACCGCTGAGGTAACCCAGTGACTGGTATGTGAGCAGGTTGTTGGTCTTAGAACGGAAGTAGTTGAAGTTCACGCCCAGGCGATTGTTCAGGAAACTCGACTCCAAGCCGACATTCAGACGCTTGGTGGTTTCCCACTGAATGGTCGTGTTACCAATACCGGCGAACGACAATCCCGAGATAGCCTTCAGGAACTGTGAAGCGCGGAAGTAACTGCGTGAGGCATAGTAGTCGATGTCGTCGTTACCCGTGATATCGAAGCCAACAGAGAGACGCAGGTAGTTAATGCCCTTGACACCAGCCATCCACTTCTCATTGCTCATGACCCAAGCAGCCTGCACGCCGGGGAAGATGGCCCACGGAGCGGAGAAGAGCTTGATGTCGCCACCCTCGCTACCGAAGCGTGAAGAACCGTCAACAGTGAAGTTGGCCTGCAAGTAATAGCGGCTCAGATAATTGTACTCAGCCTGCAGATACCAGGAGAGTGAATTCCAGTTCTCGCTGACGCCACGCACATCCTTGTCCTGAGACGTCATGAACGGCGTCTTATCACTACCGGTATTGTAACTCAACTGAGAGTTCGTGGTGAAGCTCTCCCAGTTAATACGTGCACCGGCAAAGGCATGAATGTAGTGAGCACCGAAGCGATTGCTCCAGTCAATGCGGGTATCGCTCTGGACGGAGTTCTGCTTCGAAGCCAAAGAGCGGACTTCATTCTGACGGGTACCGCCTAAACTGGTGACATAGTATGAAGGTGTACCGTTGATAGGAATGTAGTACATTTCGTTGGTATTCACCAAGTTGTAGCTGAAGTGCTCGCTGACAAAGAGATGACTGTTGAACTCGTACTTCGGCGTAATCGTCAGATTCAGCATCGAACTCTCGTAACGGTTCTTGTTCTCAGCCTCAGCATACTGGTTAATAGCGGCGGGGTTACCCAGCTGCCAGTTGTAACCACTGTAATTGGCCAGTGCTTCCTTCAAGTATGATTCCTCTTCAATGTCGTAGTGAATATCGGAGAAACGACCATGTCCCGTCTCATCGTGACCATAGCTGTAGGCACTCATGAAGGGGCTCTTCACGTATGCCAGGAACGCCGGTGACGTGGGCGTGCCCTCTTCATAGCCTGCGGGAGCTCCGTCGTCACGGATGTCGCGTGTCTGGTTGCCAAAAGAGGCATCGAAACGGACACTCAGTCGCTGAGACAGCGAAATATCGGTATTAAAACGGACATTCAGACGGTCCATGTCATTATAGCGGAGCGGACTCTGAGCCGTCATGTAACCCACTGACAGGTTGTAGTTGGCCACAGCATCACCACCTTCGACATTGATACCATAATTCTGCGTCATGGCAGTATGGTAGACATAGTCTTTCCAGTCGGTTGACTGGTGGTACTGATCATAATAATAGTAGTCCTTGTCCTCGTTCAGGAACTTGAACTTACGGTTCTGCGTGTTCGTCGACTTCAGCATTTCAGATGCATAGCTACGATACTGGTTAGCATCCATCACAGAAATGTACTTCGGCTTGAACACTACGCCGGCTGAAGCGGTGGCAGTAATGCGGGTAGCCATCGACTTATTGCGGCGCGTCTGGATGAGAATCACACCATTGGAACCCTTGGAGCCATACAAAGCCGTACCGTTACGCATCACGGTGACTTTCTCGATATCGGCAGGATTCAAGTTCGTCAGAACGTCATTGTAGAATCCGTCATGCAAGAGTTCACGGCCATACTGCTGGTCGACGATGACACCATCGATGACCACAAGGGGCTGTGCGTTGACATTCAGCGAATTCAGACCCTGGATATACATTACGCTACCCACGCCGGGAGTACCGTTGTGGGACACGGTATAGACCTGGGCACCCAACTGCTTCTGGATCTCATCCTTGATGTTAATGGCATTAGTGAACTTGAAGTCTGAAGTCTGATAGTCACCGCGGACATTAACCTGTTCCTGATACTCGGCAAGGAACGTGGTAGGATAGAGCGCCACAGTCTGCTGCTGCTCCGACTCCAACAAGCCCTGACGAACCGGGTTGAATTCAGGAGTGTTCACATAAATGGCACTGGCGAATACCGGCAGTTTCAACTCATAGCTACCGTCATCCTCAGTGAGCACACTGTAGCCGTCAATCTCAGCGGCGCGCACAATGGCACCAGCCACCGGCTTTCCTGTCGTTGCGTCAAGAACCTTACCCTTGACCGTGCGCGTCTCATAATTCTGCTTCTTTACTGTCAAAGTTCGCTTAGGCTTAACGAAGTCCAAGTCTTCTTCGTCTGTATCGTCCTGTGCAAACACACTCAACGGGAAAGCCACCAGCAGCGAAAATCCAAATAAGATATATCGTTTCATAAATCTTTCTTTCTATTTAGTCATGTGAACATTATCGTTGAATTATCCAAGCTCCTACAGGATGGTTGTCGCTCGGTACTCCGTGTGGCATCACCCAAATGTAAGGAACTTCCTCAGGTACGTACAACGTTTCATGAGGCACAAGGAGGATACAGTCAATGCGCATGGTACGGGTGTACTGCTTGTTACGCTGTTGAGCGTTGCTTACACGCGTCTCTACCTTCAGCGTCACCTGCAGGTCTTCGTCATCTACACCATAGGTGCAATAGTCGAACTTATAGTCCTCTGCCAACAGCAGATAGTCAATAGAGTCGGCTTTAGTGGTGTAGGTATCACCCAGCACCTCAGCATCCCGGCCAGGAGCCTTCAGCGTGCAACGCAGGATGGTCGGAACGCGCTGCTCGGCAGTAGCGTTACTGTCGTTGGCCAATGCCGGAACAGTGACGAGATAGATGTCATAGCCAATGTTGGAGAGCACATTCCTCAACGTGAATGTCACTGAATGGTTCACATTTGAGAAAGCAGGCGTAAACTCGACGAAAGCATTGTCCCAAATACGACCATAGAAATTCCTCATATCGGAATTGACAATACGCTGATTGATGTCGATGGTACTGACGGAGTCGCCCTTGTCGACCACCTTACTGGTCTCCTTGATGCTGTTACGGCCCTCGGCCTGGATAATGCGCCACTGATGGAAGCTCATCAGTTTGTCAATATTCCACTGAGTAGCCTTGTGTACCTGACCGTTACTGCAAGGAACGATGTCATCAGCACTCTGATTCAGCACGCCAAAAGGAGAATCCAGCGGACGACGGTATTCATAGTACTCAAAAGGCAGACCTCCCCACGAAGCAAGGCGCATGGTGTAGTTACGGATACAGCTCTCTGACATGGCAGAGTCAGGCAGCGTAGCATCTGTATTGAAGGTACGACTGAAAGCCGTTCCGTTGATAATGGCCAGACGCGGCTGTGTGTAAGCCATGGAGTCGCGATCCTTATAAGAAGGAGGATAGTTGAAATAGGGCTCATACTCCTCTATCAGCTGCTTCCATGTCGCATTCGTAGGAGCAAGGAAAATATAAGTACTGTCTTCTGTATTCAACTGAGCATTGATCTGGCTGAAAAGTTCGTTACGCTGCGTAAAGACAGAATCCAGATACTGGGTCTTACCGTCGACGATACTACCTGCAACACTGCGCTCAGGCACAAATACTTTGTAATAGTAATGACTATTGTAGAAGAAACTGCGCAGACTGTCAAGATCAGGGTCTTTGCGCATGTACTCAAATACATTAGGCAGGAATTCAACCTTGTTCTTCAGCGTGAAGAGAACACCATTGCCATAAAGCTGGTTCTTGGTGAGCATCTCCACACCATCGATATTGTTGCCACCCAGAACAGCATACTTACCGTTCATCAGCACAATAGAATCACGGCTGGCCGGCGACACGGAGTAGTTATACAAAGCCATGTGGTTTTGGATAAACTCCTTGATGACGGTATTGTCCTCCTCTGTCACCTTGGCAGCATCCTGAGCCTTATATTCGCTAATCAGAGCTGCGGCCTCTTCGCTGCTGAAGTTGTCATTCGTAGGAGCGAAAACGGTGAACACCTGACTGCCATTGAGGTTCTTGGCATAGTCGCACTCCTCAATCACCTTGGCAAAATTGCTCAGGTTAGGATTACTCTTGATAGCCTGCCACAACGTGCCCTCATGCATATTACCACTTCCGAGACTCTCGTAGTGGTCATCCCACGTATCGGTGCAGGCCGTGAGGGCTGCGGCAATGCCGCAGCACATCAGACCGACACTCAATACCTTATTTATCTTTGTAATCATAATTATCTTTTTTCAATTATCTGTTATCTGTTTACAGGTCATCTTCCATAGCGCCATCGCTGTCTACACCATAAACGCTCTTCGGAACCATCTCCCAGAAGTCGAACATGAACTCGTTGTTATTACCCTGCTTACCATCGGAAGCCACGCGGAAACGCACGTAGTGGGGCTTTGTGGCATCGATGTAGCCTTGGTAAACAATCTTGCGGTGGGTACGCTCGTTACCTAAGAAGTAAGACTTGTTACCACCGGAACCGAAGTGATACATGCTTCGACCGTCACGATAGACACCAAGGTTCTTGAGAGTCTTCTGTTCCTCAGCCTTCTCTTCATCGGTCTTCTTCTTGTAGTCACCCAAGGACTCGTCGATGACGTAACGGTCACCCAGATAGGCCTCTGAGTTCAGGAACTTTGTCATGTCAACAGGGATTCCCTGAGGCACACCATCAAAGTAGCTCTGCATGACGCCACGGGTCTCGATAGCGCAGTAGCCTAAGCGCATCTGCCAGTCACCGCTGTAGGGTACGGGCGGGATGCGGAACGTCATGTCGTAGTCACCGAAGAGGTTCCACTCATCACCCTGCCACGACCAGAAGTTACAGTGGGGACGACGCATCACCAGCTTACCGTTGTTATTGATGGTCACACCATCAAGATAACCTTCGGGGAAGTAGTAGTTCTTACCGTTCTTAGGCTCGTTAGAGTCATCAGGCGTACTGTTCGGGTCGTCAACAGTGTAGTTACCCTTCAGACGCATGTCGTTGGTCATGACCTCAGGCCAGATGGTCGAGAAGTCCATACGGATACGCTGGTTCTGCACCTTGTTCTGCACGTCGTAGCTGAACACCACGAGGTCGTCAACATAGAAATAGTGACCATTCAAGGCATCGTGGTTATACTCTGTCTCCACAGTATTGTCAACCAAAGCACCACGGAATTCATACTCAGGAGCTGCATAGCGGCGGTTGATGAAGTGGCGGTTCACATAGGCAGCGTCAGCACCACGGCAGTCGTTGCCTTGCTCATCCTTGTTCATTGTGAGCTGCTCTATCTTCAGCATGGTCCAAGGCAGAAGCGTTGGATACCAGTCAATGGGGTTGATAAGCTTCGTATCAAATCCGAAGGCTTCTTTCGTCTCCTTGCAGACCAAGGCCGTCAGATCGCTGGTGCCCGGCACATAGCGAGTCATGATGTGATACTGCATGAAACGGTGCAGCGGGTTGACGCTGTCTGTCAGATTCTCAAAGCTATGACCAGCAGCACTTACGTCGCCAGGATAGACGGGGTCATATATCTTGCAGGCCAAATCATAGAGTGCGCGCAGATTACCATTGGCCGTGGAGATACCATACTCCTCGAACTTGGCTTTATAAACCGAGTCAGTCTCCACAAAGGCAGTAAAGCCATACTTACGCTTGCTGGGAGCCCATCCCACCTCATTCCAGGTGTGCGACTTGTAATAGTACTTAGGATGATCCCTGAAGTGATAATCAGGATCCTCAACCAGAAGAATCTGCTCGCGGACACCTGAAGCGACCAGTCCCTCATAGAAAATACTGATAAGGGGATTGTCGCGCAAGATATCAGCAATATAGCTATTAGATTTCTCTATCACCATGTTCACAGGCTGAATGATACCGTTCTCAACGGAGTCGTTCTGGTGAACGATGATGGGGTTCTCACCCTTCTCATCATACAGGGTGTCACTGAAGAGGATATGAGCTGTTCCCTCCAGGAATACAACTGCATTGCTGTCATTGTCAACACCCTGTGAGGTTGCCAGATAACGTCCCAGCATGTTTGCCGTAATCAGGCGGTCCTGATCCATCTCAAACGTGGAGTACATATTAGCCACCAAGTGGGTACGGGCAATGGTATCGCAGTCGGCGTCCGACAACTGATCGACACTCTGCAGCCCACGTTCTTTCAGGTACTCCTGAACTGCTTTGTTAGAAGGTAGGAAACAGGTGTACTGTCCGTAAGTGGAAAGCAAGTCCATCAGCTTGGCACGCTCCACAATCTTCGAAAAGTCGCTGTATTGTGCACGGTTCCTGATATAGTCGCTCATCATCTCACCTGTAAACGTGTAGAAGTTCTGAGTGTCTGGCTCGTCAGAGCAACTTGTCAGCGGCCCCATGGCCAATGTAGTGGCCAGAGCCAAAAGTGCTACTCTTATTTTTCTCTTAATATTCATAGTCATCTCTATTCAAAGTTCTACGTTATTTGGTCTTCTCATAACTGGTACTTTCACCACTGCCGAAGGCGGGATTAGGCACAAGATTACGGTTCACCTTCATTTCCTCATTATTGTAAGGCCAGAAGATGGCATCCATCTTCTTGAAGAAGTTCAGGGCGAACTGCTTGTTGACGTCATCACGTCGCTGAGAAGCGGTAATGACGGCTTCCGTATTACCGGCACGCATGCAATAGCGAACCAGATCATACCAGCGCTTACCCTCAAACATCAGCTCGCGCTGACGCTCACGCTGTACAAGCTCGTCCATCAGGTTCTTGGTCGTATAGTCACCGAGCTTCAGGGTGTCGGCATCGGTAATCTTCGACTGTTCCTTGCAGATAGAGCGCTTGTTGATGGCGTTCACCAACTTAAAGGCTTGGTTCAGCAAAGGACGGTTGTTGGCAATAATGGCAGAGTCACTACCCTCCTGCATCTTCTGGCAGAGTGCCTCAGCCTCCAACAGCATGATGTCGGGCAGACGGTAGATAATCCACTTCGATCCATTGTTGCTGGAACTGAACAGTGAATATTCCACCTTTGGTGCCGTTGTATTAGAAGCATTCGTGGCATCAATCTCCACACTCTGAGCAGCAAACTTCTTGATTTCCTCCTTGTCAGCATCACAGTTCTGATACAGGCGAGCATCAATCTTCTTATTCTTGTCATCGAAAATGACTCTGCCCGAAGTGGTGGAGATATCTTCTGTCACTGCTGTCGACGGAGATAGCAGACCTTTCGTTGTATTACTGCTACCATAGAGCGAGGTAATAGCCGAGTTGTTAGGATACTGGTCGGAAGAACTTGGTGAGTCGTTATAGCTCAACTCAAAAATGGTTTCCTTGCTTGCACCAGTGACAAAGATCGACCTATAGGCCTCACCGAATCTGTTACCAGTCAGGTTATCAGCCACCAAGGGATAGCCGTTCAGGCGTGCATCCATCAGCACAGTGGCCGAACCACTCTGCCTCTTTCCGTTCTTCTGACGGTTTTCTTCCTCTATTTCCGTCAGATTCTGAATGACCAGCTCTGCATAGCGGATGCAGTTGTCGTAGTCCTTCTTCCAGAGATACATCTCACAAAGCATTGCATAAATGGCATTCTTCGTGATGCGTCCCGTCTGATAGAGCGGCTTATCCTCTGGATAGCGGTTCACGGCGTCATCCTTAATGCTCTCCAAATCCTTAATCAGGTTGTCGAGCACTGTCTCAAACGGCGTAGCGGGTAAGTCCATCACCTGGTTATCGTCCGTAAATGCCTCCGTTGAATAAGGTACATCTCGGAAGGTACGAATCAGGTAGAAATAGCACAGGTCACGCAGGGCAGACACCTCAGCAACGGTTGCCTTCAGGTCGCCATCAGTATATCCTGGGTCAATGGCAGCCACGCCTGGTGCATACTTCAAGACCGTGTTACAACGGTTAATCACATCATAGAAGCCATCCCAGGTCGTGTAACCATTCATGGCCGTAATGTTCTCTTTCAGGATGTTGTACAGGTTGACATCGTTGTTGATATTCTCACCTGACATGATGTTGTCGCTGCGTACTTCGCCCCAGATCATCATACGCTTTCTGACTCCATCGGCTAAGAGTGCCGAATAGCAGCCACTGACGACATTGTCGACGTCGGCCTTCTCATTCCAGAAATCTTCAAGCACAATCTCACTCGTTGACTTGATTTCCAGATAATCGCCACAGGAAACCATGCCAGCGGCTAAGCAGACAGCACCTATTATATTATAATATGTCTTTCTCATAATCTTCAATTTTCTTTTTCAGTCTTCAATGCCTTTAGAAATCAAACGTGACACCCAGTGTGTAAGAACGTGAACGCGGCGTCTGAGACCAGTCAATAGCGGGATCCTCACCACCGAATGCGATATCCGGGTCAACACCAGAGTACTTGGTCAGCACGAACGGGTTGTTGATACTGGCATGGAACCTGATTGCATTCAAGCCGATAGCCTTCACGATTTTCTTGTTGAGAGAGTATGTCAGCTGTGCATAGCTCATACGCAGATAGTCACCATCCTCAACGAAGCGGTCGCTGATCAGTGTATTGTAGTTGCTGGTAGAACCGAACATAGCTCGAGGGATGCTGGTCACGTCGCCTTCCTTACGCCAGCGGTAGTTCACTGCCTGACTCTGGTTGTCGTTACCAGTCATAGCTTCTGCCTGCAGACGGGCCTTGTTGATAATCTTATTACCCAAACGATAGGTAAACTGTGTGTTCAGACGCCAGTCGCCATAGTTGAACGAGAAGCCGAAACCACCAGTAAGTTTAGGCAGTGACGAGCCTAAGTAGGTAATATCGAGGGCGTTAATCTGGCCGTCGTGGTTGATATCTTCATAGATGGCATCACCACCATTGAAACCAGGATAAGAACCGTCGTGACCCGTACCGTCGACACGATAATCATAACGCATGCGCAGAGGCACGTTATTGGCGTCAAGGATGACCTGACCGTCAGCGTTTACAGCGACAGGAGCCGTTTTACCAGCTGCCTTGAACTCATTCCAGTAAGCATATATCTGCTCCTGAGTCATGCCTGCAACAGCATTCTTGAAGGTGTTGTAGTTATACTGATAAACACCCTTGTACTTGAAGCCATAGATAGCACCGAACGGATTGTGCAGCTGCACACGACGCAGCGTCTCACCGTTGGCATAGCCATAAGTAGAGTTCTTGTTTTCCAGAATGTACTCATCCATCTCCAGGATTTCGTTGCGGTTGTTACCGAAGTTAGCGTTAACATCCATTGAGAACTTACCAGCCTTGACCACGCGGTTAGAGTTGATATGGAACTCCCAACCCGTGTTACGCATCTTACCGTTGTTATGATAAGGAACTGTGGTAAAACCAGAGTTCGATGGTATACGGAAGTTGGACATCAACATGTCCGAACGCGTAGTGCTGTATGCCTCGATGGTCAGGTTCAGACGACCGTCGAAGAATCCTAAGTCGATACCGCCATTGTAGCTCGTGATAACCTCCCACTTCATGTCAGTCAGACGGATATTCAACGGCTTCACACCAGGCATATCAATATATGTCGTATTGGTGGAACCGTACTTAGAAGTGTACAGGTAGTTCTGCCCCGGCTGGTTACCGTTACGTCCCCAACCTGGACGTATGGCGAAGAATGATAGTGCGGGCTTCAGTTTCTGCATCCACGGCTCGTCACTGATAATCCACTTCAACGACACCGAGGGGAAGTAACCCCAACGGTTACCGGGACCGAACTTAGTCGTACCGTCAATACGGACGGTGGCATCAAGGACGTAGCGGCCTTTATAGGCATAGTGTCCAGAGAACGTGTAATACATGGAACGTGACTGGCCGTAGCTGGAGCTGGGCTTGTCAATCAGACCGCCTGCAGCAGGACGGATGATAGCACCGTTTGTTGAAGGCAGGCCGTAACCTGATGTGGACTGGCTGCTTGAAGAACCTGTGTTCAACTCAAAGCGTCCCAACAGCATGGCCTGATGATCCTTGTTCTTGAACGAAGGCGTCAGCGTCAGAGAATGCTTGGTATTGAAATTCACGCTCTTAGACGACCCCGTCGAAGAGGTGTTCACCTTGTCTTCCCAACGCACGGTCTTCAACTCCTGTGGATAGAACGAATCGGTGTAATAGTTTGAAATATTCATGTAGACCGATCCGCGGTAGTCCAACTGCCAGTGGTCCTCGTCAAGTCCCAGAAGACGATAGTTCATCACCAGTTCGGGGTTCATGTCATAATTACGCGACTCGTTCTTAGCCAGATGAGCTGATGCCACGGGATTAACGTAAGTACGCTGATCGCTGGCAAACACTTCTGAACCGATGTAGGGTCCGCTCTGAATCATGTTGTAATACTTGTCGGTGTTCTCACCTGTGACAGGATCCTTCTCATAGATGCTCATGTTAGGCATCTTCTTCAGTGCGATGGCCAACAGGTCGTCAGAGTTGCGTTCGTTCTTGGTATAGGTCAGTGCGAAGTTCGTCTGCACACGGATACGCTCACTGACATTATAGTCCAAGTTAACACGGGTAGAGAAACGGTTGAGTCGCTGCTCAATCATGGTACCCGTCTCATGGTCGTAACCGCCACTGATACGGAAGGTAGCTTTCTCACCACCACCACTGATGGTCACATAGTGGTTCTGTCGCAGACCAGTCTGCGTGACGGCATCACGCCAGTCGGTGTTGTCGCGATACTGTCGCCACTCTGAGAAGCCACCCGTCTCGTCCAGATAGTTGATTTCCGGAATGCGGTTCTGGTCAGAGGCGTTGTCATCCTGACGGGGATTGAAGTAAGCCTCCTTCAGCATCATCGTGTAGTCGTCACCGCTCAGCAGGTCATAACCCTTGGGCTGATGAGTGGCAGTAAGACGCAGCTGGTAGGTCACATGCGGACGTCCACGGACACCACGCTTGGTTGTCAGCTCGATGACACCGTTACCACCTTGCGAACCATAGATGGCACAGGCGGCAGCATCCTTCAACACGTTGATAGAAGCAATATCCTCAGGGTTGATGTTCAGCAGTTCTGCAAATTTCTCATTATTGGCACCTTGCATGTCGAATCCTGAAAGGTCTACATTACGGATATTACCGTCGACCACAATCAGCGGGTTCGAATCTGTCAGCGTTGACAGTGAACCGGCACCGCGCAGACGCATGGTAGAACCAGATCCAAGGTCACCAGAATTACCGATGATGTCAAGACCTGCGATACGACCCTGCAGAGCCTCGTCCACAGAGGTGATACCCAGACCTTCGAACTCCTTCATGTCAATCTTCTGAGAAGCATAGGATATTTCGCGCTCGGGAATGGGAAGACCGTTACCTTGTGCACGTTTCTTCGACTTCACCACCACTTCCTTAATCTGAGTGGCAGAAGACATTGTCAAGTTGAAAGTCGTTTTGTTAATAGGCAATATCACCGTCTTCAAACCTACATAGCTGAAGCGGATTTTGTCCTTCGGATTCTTCACTTTCATGGTGAAATTACCGTTCAAGTCGGTAAGAGCAGAATTGATGATACGTCCTGTACCGTCAATTTCGCATACCGTGGCACCCATCAGCGGTCCCATGTCGTCACTCAACGTACCGTGAACCGAAGTGATGGTCTGTGCACTGACCGTGGTAGCAGCTATCAGTGCCAGTGTCATGATGATGGTTTTTAGTATTCTCATACGTTAAATCCTCCTCTCTTATTTTTTAAGTGCCTCTTTCACTACTTCTCTCCAGGGCTTCATCGTATCCGAGAACAGCACGCCGTCAATCTGATGAACGACGACATCGCTACCCATGAACAGGCGTTGGTTGTTACCAGCACCCTGGAACCAGTACTCACGGCAGATAATGTTATAAAGTCCAGGCTTTGTCACCACATTGCGGACGTTACCAATATTGTCGGTAACGGTCAGCGACGTAGCAGTCGACTTTGCTGTCAAAGGATAGAAGCGACCAGTCGTCAAGTTACGCTTCATGCTCTCATACTTGCCGGGATGTGTCGGGTCTACGGCCATACCCACGGCCAGCGAGTTATCCTGCACATGGTAACGTACAAAGTCAGTCACAATACCCTTAATAGCTGTTTCAACTTTCTTTCTGATGGTGGCACGGTCGCCGAGTTCATACCATCCTTCTTTCAGGCATATACTGTCGATGACCTCGTCATCGTCACCCATTTCCAGTTCCTTGTCGGTAGGCAAGTATCCGTCAGCCTGCAGCTTTCGGATGCTCTCGTTCGTGGGAATATACACCGTATAATTATAGTTGTCAAACAGTTTGAGGTTCTTGTTGGCTTTTGCAGCCAGACCAGGATTATACTTGTTGCTCAGCTTCTGTGTCAGCAGGTCGCAATAGTCATTTTCCAGAATGGTCAGGAAAGCCGAGAACGCCTCATTCTTCTGCAAGGTCATATAAAGAGAATTCTGAGCGGTCATCGGCACCTCTGTCTCTATCTGATATGACACACCATTGTATTTCGGATAACGCTGTACTGACGGTATTGGACGATCGTTGTGCTCAATCTGCCAGCCGCCTTCGAATACTAACTGACCGTCGGCACCTTTCGTCACACGAATCATGTTGCCGCCTTTGGTCTTGAAGTAATTGATGTTCTCGCCGATATAGTCCTCCAACGTCTTGGTCTTGTCGGGAATGACGATGATCAGTTCATTCATCAGGTTTTCAAGCAGGGACTTGATGACATCATTACCCACCTGTCGCTGCTTAGGCGTATCACTGTACTTGACAATGTTACCATCCTTATCAACCGTTGTCTGATAACGGATGGCCTGCACACGCTGTGCAAAGCCTTTCGTCATGTCGTAGCTAAACTCTATCAGGTCGGGAGACTCTACCGTTGCGCTGTCGGCACCACTCTGGTCTTTCAGCTGCATCTCTGTACCATAGGAAGAAGGATCGAGCGTGGTCAGCATGGCGTTGTTCGTAGGAATAATCAGCGCATATTTAGAGTCCATAGACAGCAGATAAGGCAGGAAGTTCAGTTCGGCAACAGCCTTACCGGTCTCACCGCCACTCAGTGCCCAATAGATGACGTTCATGGTAGATGCGTGTGCCAGTGCCGGATAGGCCACCGACGAATACTCGGCAGGTGTAAACACCTTATTGGTCAAGTATACCACACCGTTACAACCCATAAAGCACGAGTCGACATCAGCCGTGGTGATACCTAAGGACTCCTTGGCATCGTTCAACACATTGGCGAACTTTGTAGGCACAGCCTCCGAGAATGTCGACAACATGTTCACTCTGAGAAGTTTCGACAGGGTAGCATCAGGAATGGAGTCCCATACCTTATACTCGTCCTGGAGGTCGCTTCCCTCACCGTTCCACCATGCCTCCAATGCCTCATTCGTAGGAACGATCATGGCACCAGCGTCGTAGTGCAGGTCATTGTTGTTGGCAGAGTTGGCGTCGATATACTGGTTCCAACCCGGGTCGAAACTCAACGAGCCCTTTACGGGATCACCGTTCGGGTCGCGCTCCAAAGCGTTGCCACCGGCCGAACGGTCGCTGAAGTAACGAAGCACGAAGACGGAGTCCTCATTATTATAAATACGGTTATACTCACGCGTGAGTGAAGCATCATAGTAAGGAGCCGAGAAGCGGTCCAACAAATGACTCCACAACGACATGTTGGCATGTGAGCGGATGATTTCAGCCATGTTGGGCGACGACTCGATGACACCCGACACTTTCTGGATGTAACCATTCTTACACGTGATGTCACGTTCAACCACCTTCTTGCCATTCACCCATGCGTCAGCAATGCTGGTAGAACCGCCATTGGTAAGCACCATCAGGTCTTCGTCCTTAATTTTGTTATACTGCATGTAGGCAGGCAGGAAGTGGATCATCGGTGCTGCCGTAGCGTCCTTGAACAATGGCATAGCCTTACCGCGCTCCCTGAACTCATCCCAGTAGATGGTGTTAGGCATCTTGTCTACAGGCATGACATACACTGAGTCGTAAATACTCAATGCCGTCTCACGGCGCATTGTACGTCCCTCTTCAGGAGTGGCAGCGTCACCCTGCGCCTTGGCATTCGACATCAACTCAATCAGATACGCATTGTTAATCATTGAGTTGTTCAACAATAGCTTCTTCTGTGCAGTAGACAATTGCCCATAGTTCCTGACGCCCCAAGAGTTTGTCTTGAACCATACGTCGTACGCACTGTCGGAAGCCGCAAACAATGTCTTAGAACCCGTGTGACTGAACACCTCTTTCAGGCCCAAGTCATCGATGAGCTTCAAGGTGGTAGTGTAAGTACCCTCATCTTGTAAGCGCTCATAGATGGAGTTGCCTAACCACGACGGCTGGCCGGTAAGTATCAGGTCGTTGTCCTCACAGGACGTTAGTGACCAGACACCCATCAGCAAGCCGCAAGCAGCCAGTGCCACTCGTCGTCCTTGTCTTACGATTTGTCTTTGTTTCATACGTTTTTAGGTTTTTATTATTAATGATTTATATATTGTTTTGTCGATTGTTTTCTATTCCAGTGTTTCGTTTAAAGTGTTTTTCTCGTAGTATATTTATATATATTATTAAGGTACGCGTACATTATAAGAAAATAAAGGAACCGGAGACAGGTCAAAAACCCCTCTCCAGTCCCTTTTATAGACTCAGATTGTTAGTATCTGCATTAAAGATTTCAATCTTCCAGTTCTTACTTGATGACAACCTTCTGTACCTTCACGCTACCGTCGGCAGCAATGCGCTTCACCAGTGCAACACCCTTACCAGGCTTGTTGATGCGAGCACCATTCAGGTTGAAGAACTCAACCACCTTGGCAGCCATCTCAGCAGTCTCAATGCCAGAAGCGTCACCGCTGACAGCCTGCTCGCTGTTCTCACCGAAGTAGTAGAGCTTGAAGTCGTCTGCAACAACCCAGCTGTTGGTCTTCTCCTCAGCCTTCTTGATACCGATGGTCAGCACGCCGTCCTCACCTACCTTGGCAATCACGCTGTTGGTGTAGACGCCCTCGTTCATTTCGATGGCACCCTTACCGCTTACCAGTGAACCAGGCAGATAGTAGGTCACATCATCAACAGTATATTCGGTCTCACCTTCGTAGCCATAAGAGTCAGCCAGAGTCTCACCAGCCTTCATCAGGTTGGCAACAGGAGCAGCGTAGACAGTGCTGTCACCGTCAACGGCATAGAGGTAAGCCATCGTAGCGTTCTCGTCAGCCTTCCAAGCGGTGTAGTTCTCAGCGTTGTCACCAATACGGCACCATGCGTCGACAGTCACCTTATAGGTTCCCTTCGGCAGGCCCTTGATGGTCTGCGACATATCAAATGCACTCTGCCAGAACTCAATAGCGAGAGCACCCTTCTGAGTGTCGTCGTTACCCAGGTTACCGGCGTTGTTCCAGCCAGCAGAAGAGTTCATGCCGTCAGCATCCTCGAAGCTTGCAGACTTGATAACGCCTGTGCACTCCACGGGATTAGCATCGCTAGCCTCAGCCATGTTGCCGGGCATAGCCAGCTGAGTGATCATGAGATCAATCTCATTCATCAGACCCTCAACCTCGTCATCAGCGAACTCGTGGTTCTCGATACCGTTGTTGATCTTGTTAAGGAGTGTGCCAGCCTGAGTCTTGACAGCAGCATTCTCTGACATGCCAATTGCATTCTCCAGGTTGTCAGCACTGCTCTTCAGCTTAGCAAACAGGGCGGTAGATTTGATGATAGACTCAGAGAGGTCATAAACGTCAGACAGGATAGCGAACATAGCCTGACCGTCAGCAGCCTCAGCAGCCTGCTTCTTCAGCTCATCAGCAGCAGCATGTACGTTCTTACCCATAGGAGCAGAGAGGTCGAGCTTATCCAGTTCCTCGTCGAGGATGGGCTTAACAATCTCAGCAGTCGGAGTGCGATAGGTCAGTTTGAAGTTATCCCAGATACACCACCAATCCTGGTTGGAATTCATCTTCACACCAATGCGGAACTTGTCGCCTTCCTTAGAAATCAGACCGTAGGCAGTCGTCTTGTACATACCCCAGCCGAAGCACTGGGCAGCACCACCCATTGAGTTCGGGTACAGATAGCCATTGATGTCCTCAGAAGTCCAGCTTTCCACTGTGGTGTACTCATACTCCTCACCAGTCTCCTCGTTGATAGGACGGGTCTCAGAGTAAACGCTCGGGAACTGGCTCATAGCACTGTTCATATAGAGGTACACGGGAGAGGTGTATTCGCCACCCAGCTCGTCGCCACGGTTGTAGCCACCAACTTCGCAACGTACGTAACCCTGAACATCAAGCTGGTACATACCGACGGGCAGATTCTCGATTTCCTGCCATACATCCCAGTTGTAACGATGCCATGCCTCGAAGCAGTAGTTCATATAGCCCAGAGCACCCTCCATCAGTTCCTTATTGCTCTGTCCGAGAGGACCACGGGTGATGTTGCCACCAGTACCGGCGTCAATTGTCCAACCTTCAGCCTTACCAGAGTCGATATCCTTATCCTCGTCGAAGCCAGGATTGGTGATATAGGTTGTCATGTCCTTGCCATCGTAAATATCCAGCTTAGACTCATCAATGACATCCTTAATCATCTTTTCAATCTTAGCGATCTCAGCCTCCAGGTCCTCGTTCGCGAGAGAGTGCTTCTCAAGAATATCCAGATACTCACCCATGCTCTCATCCACATAGTCAGAAAGGGCATCGATAGCCTTCAGGCCAGCATATTCCTCCTTAATAGCAAATGACTGACCCTTAGCAACTGCATCCTGCCAATCCTTCCACAGAGACATGTTCTTCTCCAGAGCCTTGAAAGTGGTGTCGATGTTACCAAGAATAGCGCTCACCTCGTCGAAAGAAGAAGCGGTGAGGTCACCAGAATAAGCAGCCTTATAGTCGGTGAGATAGCTCTCGGTATAGACGACGCCCTCTTCGGGATTGTAGTCGCTGAAGTTCTTCAAAGCCTCAGTCAGATAGAGCTGTGCAGCGTCAGCACCTGTACCATAATAAGTCAGAGAGAAGGTGTCGTAGCAGCTCCAGTTGTCCCAAGTACCCTTCATTGAGGGGTTCTTCACACCAATACGGAGTGTATCACCGTCGTTCACACCGATCAGAAGCTTGGTGTCGTAGTAACCCAGTTCTGCAAAAATGCGGAATCCAGAAGGATCGTTAGGAATATAGTACGTAGTACCTGTCTCTTCATCCGTGTCGGTTGTGAAACCACCGCTCACGCCCCAAGATGTGTTCGAGCCGTCGGGAGCTTCAGTAACCATGGGTGCAAAAGCGTAGTTGAAGGGCACTTGTGTCTCGTTTCCGTTGACCACAGCATAGAGCTTGGAAGCCGGAATGACACCATTCTGCATATCAGTCCAGTGGCATCGCCACATGGTCTGGGCACCTACTGCATAGACACCAGCGGGCAGACCCTCGATATCCTGATACATGTCGAACGTAGCATTCCATGTCTCAGCCACGTTGGCGGGACCATGAGAACCACTACCTACCATGTTGGGAGAAGTACCGCTCCAACCAGAAGCACTGGCACCGTCGAAGTTCGGGTTCACAATCTTAGCGCTCATGTCGGCGGGATTCTCCACAGAAGCGTGGCTCTTACCCCATTCCACCAGTGCATTGTTCAGTTCTTCCAGAGCCTTCTTCAGGTCTTCAGCCGTAGCAGTGCCGTTAGCATAGACAGCGTCAAAGGCTTCTGTCTCTTTGAAGCCTTTAGACTTGGCGTCATCCAACTGCTTCTTCAGGGCCTTACGAGCGTCAATGATAGCGTTGATGGCTGTCGTTGCGTTCTTCAGGTCTTCAGAAGTGCTGGCCGTGTTCTTATAGATAGCCAACTGAGCGTCGATGTTAGCACCTAAGCTCTCTGCTTCTATCAAAGCAGTCTTCAGACTCATGGCATCGCCATAAGCAGCCACAGCAGCGCTATAGGCCTCATAGTCAGCCGACTCCTTGAAAGCCTGATAAGAATCCATGGTCACGAACTTCCAGTCAACGGCACCCTCTTCAGGAGTAATCATATACAGGCGAGAGTCTGTATAGTCACCCTTCCAGCCGATATACTTGCCTTCATAATCGGGCACGTCGGCAACGAGAGCCACATTCTGGATACGATAGGCATCGCCCACCTTGGTCACCGACCAAGAATAGTTGCCCTGATCAGCATGGTCTACCCATGTAGAGCCGCCGTCATCAGTAAACATGTTCTTGTAACCTAAAACACGGTCGGGGTGCTGGCAGTCATCCCAGAACTCATAAGAGCCTTCGGGAGCATCTACCTCGGTAGAAGTTTCGAACCATACCTCATAGCCGAAAGAGGCGATACTGGCACGGGTGCTCCACTCATTGCCACTGGCAAAGAACATCTTGGCTGCGGGATTGTAAAGATAGTAGTGAGTATCGCCTTCGTCGAACTCAACATCCGTAAACTCCAGACCCGTAGGCGCAGGAATAGTCCAGATGCCATCGGGCACTTCAGCCATTACATTGGTTCCCATAAGAGCCAATGCGCTCAAAACGAGTAGTTTTGAAAATTTCATAAGCTTCAAGTTTTTGTTAATTAATAAAAAAGTTAATATAAAAAATAAAGTTAGTACTATATCTCAACCATAGCCTCACAGCGATTTAGGCCGCAAAAGCGCGGATGATGGTGCAAAGTTAAACAAAAAAATTTAATAACAGAAACTTTTTTTCCAAAAAATTTCTTTAAAGTGTGGTTTTAACAATCAGTAGAGCCGATATGGAAATATATAGAGCCTCCACAGATTTCTGTAGAGCCTCCACAGATTTCTGTAGAGCCTCCGCAGAATTCTGTAGAGCCTCCGCAGAATTCTGTAGAGCCTCCGCAGAATCACAGGGAGCCTCCGCAGAATCACAGGGAGGCTTCCATATAACAAATTCGTAAACCTCTGATAAACAAGAGTGTAGAATTTTGTTATTTTCACCTCGTTTTAGGGCGTTGTAAGCCCTAATCCAATGCTCCACAGAAAATGGTCTTCAAATCCACTCAGGACAGTCTCCTGACACGTTTGTTCTACGAAACCCAGACCTGGACAAGGAAGTAACGACATTTTGGTTTGTTATTTTTACGCTTAAATGTTATAAATCCGTAAAAAAATTACGGATATTCTTTTTTTTTTGTACATTTGCAGCAGAATCAACAAAGAAATAGTTATGCTTATCAAATTTGCTGTAAAGAACTTCCGAGGTTTTGCTGAGAGAATAGAGTGGGATTTGTCCCATCCCAGTAATTATGAGTTTAACAAATATGCTGTTAAAGATGGCATTATCAAGAATGGTATCATATACGGTCCTAATGGCTCTGGAAAGTCAAATTTTGCTTTGGCAATCTTCGACATTGTCTATCATTTGACGCAAAAATTCAAGAAAGGGGACTTCTATAAAGACTACGTGTATGGAGGGGATCCAAAAGGAAAAGTTCTGTTTGAATATACCTTCAAGTTCGGTTCTCAAATTGTGGAATATAGCTACGGCAAAAATATGCTCGGCATGCTGTATGCAGAATCATTGTCAGTCGACGGTGTAAATGCGTTTAGACGCGAGTTCGACAAATTAGAACTTGACGGAAAGCAGTTCCCCATCAATGCAGATGCCAAAAAGAATCTTCAGGCTAATGCGAACAATATCTCCATTGTAAATTATCTGCTTACTTCTTATCCTCTATCCAAGAGCCACTATCTTATTCTCTTGCGTGATTTTGTTAATTCTATGTTATGGTTCCGCAGTCTCAAGGCCAATGAGTATATAGGATTAGATAATAGTATTACGCAATTAGACGAATACATCATTCAAAACAAATTAGTAGAGGATTTTGCAGTATTTCTTAAAAATGTCAGTGGTCAAGACTTTATATTCGTAAAGCCTAATTCCACCGATAAGTTTCTTGCATGTAAATTCAAATCTGGAATTGTATTGTTTGATGATATCGCCTCTACTGGTACTCTTTCGCTAGAAGTCCTCTATTACTGGCTAAAGAAAATGAGCAATGCTTCATTCGTTTTCATTGATGAATTTGATGCCTTCTATCACTTCAAATTAGCTTTTGAGGTTTGCAAGCAGCTGTTCAATCTCAACTGTCAGGTGTTTACGTCATCACATAATACTTATTTGATGACTAATGACTTGCTACGACCAGACTGCAACTTCATTTTGCAGGACAATACAATCAAACCACTACAAGCCTGCACAGAAAAAGAACTCAGGTTTGGACATAACATAGAGAAAATCTATAGAGCAGGAGCATTCCATGTTGAATAACGAACTACATCTTTTCGTATTTGAGGGTGTTCGGGCAGAATCGAAATATGTAGATATGCTCGAACAGAATTTCCTTGGGAAAAGGATCTCTGTTAAGTGTGTCTACGATGCAGAGATTTATCAACTCTACAAGGTCCTAAAAGAAGAGGAATCTGATTTTGATCTGGTTGAACTATTAAAAGAGCGAAACAAAGAGAATGCGAAAATCTTGAGAGACTACAATCGAGACAGTTTTGCATACATTTATCTTTTCTTTGATTATGATGCCCATTCAACGCTTGCGGACGATGACAAGATAGCGGAGATGCTCGATTTCTTTGATAATGAAACTGAAAATGGTTTGCTCTACATCAGTTATCCGATGCTTGAAGCCATTCGCCACTATAAAGACATGCAGAGTTTCAAGGAACTTACTGTCAAATGCAAACGTGCCAACTGTCCATATAAGGATGAATGTGACGAAGTAGAAGCATGTTTGAAGGAACCCCACTATAAGAACGTTTCGTCCTCACAATGCCAGCCTCAACTCACCAACATCAACAAATACACAAAAGAGGTATGGCAAGAACTGATTCGTGCCCATGTTTCCAAGATGAATTATCTGGTACACGATGTTTTTGAGTTGCCTATACGAATAGAGTCGCAAAGTGTGATATTCAGCAAGCAACTGGAAAAGCATATCAATCACAAGTGTCCTAAAGTCGCTGTGCTTAGTGCTTTTCCAATTTATGTGTTAGATTATTATGGAGTTGAAACGCTAAAAAAGAAATTAAAAGAATAACAATATGGACAAAGAACCTGGTTACGAGTACGAAGTCCGTATCTATATGAGATTAGGAAAGAAAAAGAATATTCATAAAAATTGTGCGTTTTCACAAATTTTTTGTACTTTTGCGACATAAACACCTAATAAATGTTTTATAAACTCATAGAAAAGAAACGCAACGAGTGGCTTGCATCTGAGGACTGCACCATCAAGGAACTGCTGCAGTATATCGTACAGCGGGGCATGATGCGCGATGCTCAGTTAGAGGCCATCAAGACATATCTGTTTCTTAAGATAGCCTGCAAGAATCAGCCCTTGTGGAGGCTCTTTGCCGATGGTGTGTTCAACGATACCAACATCGGGCAGGTGGAATTGACAGAGGCAGCCCGACAGGTATTCAGCACCAACAAGGCTGCTGTGGCTTTGTTCCAATATTCGCGCCTACACGACAAGAGAGGCAAGCAACTCGCTCCAGAGTTGGAGCACTATATCAAACAACATGCCGACGAGATAGACTACGAGACGACCTTCCAGAAGATATTCTACGATGTCACCTACACCGACTACCTCTTTAGTCTGCCTATGGGAGCTGGCAAGACTTACCTAATGGCTGCTTTCTTCTATCTTGATTTGTACTTTGCTCAAAACGAGCCAGAAAATCCAAGTTTTGCTCATAACTTCATGGTGATGGCTCCTTCTGGTTTGAAGTCTTCAATTGTACCCAGTCTGAAACATATCAAGGAGTTTGATCCTTCTTGGATTATTCCAGAACCGACAGCGACTCAGTTAAGGCGCCTCATAAAGTTTGAGATTCTTGACGAGCAGAAGACAGCCAACAAGAGCAATCAGATTAAGAATCCCAACGCCCAGAAAATCAACAACCATCAGCCATTAGAAGATTTGATGGGATTAGTGGCTATCACCAATGCAGAGAAAGTCATATTGGATCGCTTCTCAACAGACCAAGACCCCAATCTTTTTTCAGAAGAAGAATTGAAACGCATAGAATTAGCCAACGAACTGCGTGAGATTATAGGCAATCTGCCTAATCTGGCTATCTATATTGACGAGGTACACCATGCTGCTGATGGTGAAATAAAACTTAGGCAGGTGGTGAATAAGTGGACAGAAAACAACACCTTCAATTCTGTTCTTGGCTTCTCTGGCACTCCATATTTGGAGAGTGCCGAGCGATTAAGTTTCTCAGAAGAGTTCTCCATCAGGAATACAGACTTGGCAAATGTTGTTTACTATTATCCTCTGATTGAGGGTATTGACAACTTCCTGAAGAATCCAGATGTTAAGTTTACGGATAATGACACAGAGACGATCGTCACCAATGGTGTTAAAGAATTCCTCGAAAAGTATGGTGAGTTGGTTTATGCGAACGGAACTTGTGCAAAGTTGGCCATCTATTGTGGTCAGATAGAGACTTTGGAGGAAATCATTTATCCGTTAGTGGCAGAAATAGTTTCTACATACGGACTGAATCCAACCGATGTCATTCTGAAATATCATGGTGGTAACAAAGATTATCCGCAGCCGGAAGGCTCTGAGACAGCATTTGCATCGTTAGATACAACCATATCCAAGATAAAGATCATACTGCTTGTTCAGATTGGTAAGGAGGGATGGGACTGCAAGAGCTTGACGGGCGTCATACTTCCACAGAAAGGCGTATGTCCTACGAACATGGTGCTGCAAACAAGTTGCCGATGCCTGCGCCAAGCGGTGAAGAATAGTAAGGAGACGGCACTTATTTGGCTCAACAAGTTTAATGCCGATAAGCTGAATCGCCAGTTAGAGCAACAGCAGAACATCACGTTGCAAGAGTTCAGCAACAAATCTTCTTCTGGCACAAAGATGATTGAGCGTTTCTCTCGTATGGAATACATGAAAGTGCCTCCCATTGACTTCTATCAGCTAAAAGTTAGCTACGAAACACTCATCGTGGATGATGCCAACGATCCTGCAAAGCGACTCCGAGATGACCGTATGCTGGTACTTTCGGATATATCTCTGGTACATCAGCAGGATATGGAGGGCAAGGAGATTAAGACTTATGAGCAGGAAAACGAAGAGAACGTAAGAACGTCATTCTTCTGGTGGCTACAACAGATAGCAAAAGAGAGTTTTGGTACATTGACGGTATCAGACCTCAAATCGTGCGAGAAGGAATTAAAAGAAATCTTCGCTAAGATTACAACAGAGAAAGAAGGAGCCACTATTGAGAACAACAAGTTTAATCATCAGCGCATCCGTTCTTTGATCCGTCAATCTTTTGCACCTATACGTGATTTCAAAGTGACGGAAGAGGTGGTGCCAGAGCAAGCTAATCTCTTACAGATAGAGAAACTCATCTCTCCAGTTGAAGATAGTGAAAAGTTCTATCCTAACCAGCAAGCAGTGAATGAGATTGTAACATGGGATACGAAACCACCTCAGCAGGAATTAACCCCAGAGCAAAAGACCAAGATAGATGAATTGGAAGCAATGGGCATAGACGTATCTGCTCTTCGTAATCCTAAACCAGACCCGCATCCTGAACGCAAGCAGACCTATCACTATCTGCCATACAGGTTTGACAGTGGGCTAGAGATGCGTTTCCTTTCAGAAGAAATAATTCCGCTCATCAAGGATAAGGGCCTTGAAGTCTATTTTAATGGTGACGATACGCTGACAGAGTTCAAAATAAACTGCTATGCGAAGTCGGGTAATAAATGGCAGTACAGAGGTAAATATGTGCCTGATTTCCTGTTGATTAGTCGCAATGAGGCAAGACAGATAGACAAAGTTATCATCATTGAGACCAAAGGTGAAGGCTTTGCTGCAAAGTTCAAGGATCGCCTTGACTTCATGCAGAATGAATTTGTTCAGAAGAATAATGATGTTTTCGGATACAAACGCTTCGACTTCCTTTATCTGGAAGATATACTCTCTGCAGAACAGCGTAGGAAGAAAACCATCCAGGCAATCAACGACTTTTTTAACATGTAAACAAATAAAGCTATGGCTATAAAATACGTTCCCTATTTCCCAAATACGCTTGAAGGACAGGCGATATTAGATAACTTTGTGCGCACAAAGCGAGTGCTACGTTATCGAGACAACGATCAGGTAATAGACCGCATCCAGCGAGGTATGCCCCTTTATGAGATGGAGCTAAAAGAGCAGATAGGTAAGAATCCCAATCATAATATGGTCATACGAGGCGAGTGTCTGTCTGCTTGTGCTTATCTGAGAGATAAAGGAATCTTTGTGGACCTTATCTATGTTGACCCCCCTTTTGCCAGTGGTGCTGACTATGCCAAGAATGTGTATATACGTCGCAATCCAAAAGTGGCAGCAGCCATTGCACAGGCAGAAAGCGAACTTGACATCGAAGAGCTAAAAGCTTTCGAGGAAAAGATGTATGGTGACGTGTGGGATAAAGAGCGTTACCTGAATTGGATGTATGAGAACCTTATGGCTATAAAAAGCATTATGAGCGATAACGCATGCATATATGTACATCTGGATTGGCATATAGGTCATTATGTTAAAATCTTGTTGGATGAAATATTTGGTGAGCAGAATTTTATAAACCAAATAACTTGGAAAAGGAATTTCGCTCATGGTGACACAGGCCAGGGAGCACAACATTTTGGAAGAATATCTGACTATATTTTCTTATACAAGAAATCAGACGACTTTGTGTTTAATGGTGGATATTCACCCTACACAGAAGAATATATAAAAAAAGTATTCAAATATGAAGACCCTGATGGCCGTCGTTGGCAATCTCTCCCAATCACTGCACCAGGTGGAGCTTCAAAAGGGAACCCATATTACGAGTTTATGGGTGTTTATAGGTATTGGCGATTTGCTCAAGATAATCTTGAAAAGATGTTGGCAGCAGGAAAGATATATCAATCAGAACCTGGTAAGGTTCCAAGGCAAAAAGGATATCTTGATGAAAGTCCTGGAATTCCCCTCCAAGATATCTGGGATGATATCCCCGCAGTTCAAGGTCAAGCTATTGAATATGTGAATTATGCAACTCAAAAGCCCGAAGCCCTGTTGGAGCGTATCATCAAAGCCAGCAGTAACGAAGGTATGCTTGTTGCAGATTTCTTTGGCGGCAGCGGAGTGACTGCTGCTGTTGCCAACAAGTTAGGCCGCAGGTTTATCCATTGCGACATCGGTATCAATAGTATTCAGACTGCACGTGACCGTCTGTTGGCTGACAAAGCCGAGTTTGATGTGTTTGAAGTAAAAGACGGGGTGTCGCTCTATCGCAATCCTGTTCAGACGATGGATAAGCTCAGAAGCCTCATTCAAGGCTTACGCAATGAGGATGCTTTGGATAAGTTCTGGGAAGGCAGCATCGTTGATACCAAATATGGCATGATGCCCGTCTATCTGCCTAATCTGATGGACAGTAGTACCCGTCTGCTTGATAAAGTTCTGATGAATCGCATTATTCGTGAGGCTTTACCTGATCTTCCTGCCGACACCCAGCGCGTCATCGTATATTATATCGATATCACAGATAAGCAGGAAATAGAGCAGTTCATCAAAGAGGAGAACAATCAGACCACAATCGAAATAGAACTTCGAGATCTGAAGCAAGTGCTTGATGAAGTAGTAATAGAAGATGAAGCCGAATGGGAGGTCTCTGAAACTCACGATGGCCTTTGGGCTGGATGGAAGGTTGAAATCAAGGTTTTCCACAGTGACCGTGTTCTCCGTAAGATAGAAGAAGTAAACCTGAAAGCCCAGCAGCAAGTGCTACAGCAGAAGGCTAAGGGTAAAGAAAAGAAGTTCAAACCTATCGTCATCAGCGACGAGGGATTAGAAACCATCGAATGGATCAGTCTTGACTGTACCAATGCAGACAAACAGGCTCCCTGGCAAAGTGATACAGAAATCAAGATTGACCGTCTGGGCTATGTTATCCGCAATGGCGTGAAGACCCAAGACTTCTGGGATGCCACCATCAAGTGTGACAATAAACCCCTCCGCATGAAAATACGCAATATCTGCGGAGACGAGACGGTCTATATGATTGAGTTATAATCCTATCAATAATGCTATCAGATTAGGCAAAGATCACAAACTCCATTTTAATTGGTACCAGTCACACTGAAAATCAGTACTCTAACACCAGCGACTGACGGGGCTTCAGAGTGAGATCGCCGGACAGGTCGTAATAACGGCCTGTCAGCACGTCGCGGGCACGGGTGGTGCTGCCGATGACCTCGCCATAACGTTTCACCTGCATGGTTGCAGGCTTCGACGTACCATTAAGGACGGTAAGTGCAGTCTTGCCTTCATACTGACGGGCAATGACATAGACGCCCTCAAAGGGGATGAACTGCGTCTGCCGACCACGGGTGATGACGGGGTTGTTCTGGCGCCAGTGCAGCAGACGGCTCAGCCACTGGAACATCGACTGCTCGGCACGGGAACGGCCCTCGCGTGTGAAGGCATTGTGGCTGTCGCCGGGAAATCCGCCGGGGAAGTCCTTACGGACATTACCGTCGGTCACCTCCTTGGTGCCGTTCATCAGTATCTCCGTACCGTAATACAGCTGGGGTATGCGGTTCACCGTGAGCAGTAGGGCGAGTGCCTGTTTCAACATCAGTGAATCCTTTCCATTGCCGAGGAAGCGGTCTGTATCGTGGTTCTCAATGAAAGCCATGACACTGGAGGGGTTCGGATAAAGGTAGTCGTAGACAAAAGAATTGTAAAGACGGTTCAGACCGTTCCACCATGCGTCGGTCTCCTCGTTCTTGGCCTGGTTGAGCTTGTCGAAGAAAGAGAAGTCCATGACGGTTGGAAGGTAGCTATTAGCGATGCCGGCAGCCAGGCGGCTGTTGGCCTGCCAGGCGGCGGTGTAGGCAGGCTCGGTGACCCATGTTTCGCCGACAGTGTTGAAGTGGGGGTACTCTTCGCTGAGCTCTTTCATCCAAGCGGACATGGCATCGGCATAAGCGTAGGGATAAGTGTCCATACGGATGCCGTCGATGCCAATAGTCTCTATCCACCACTTGGAGTTCTGAATGAGGTAGCGCATGAGATGCGGATTGTGCTGGTTCAAGTCAGGCATGGTAGGCACGAACCATCCTTCAACCGTCTCTTTCAGGTCTACTTTGGAGGCATACGGATCGAGGACGGGAGTCAGCTTGTAGCTGGTCTGGAGGTAAGAAGACGCTGACGTTCCCTGAGCCTCCGTCAACCATTCCGGCACGTTGAGCCAGTCCTTCGACGGCATGTCGCTGGTCCAGGGATGCTCAAAGCCACTGTGGTTGAAAATCATGTCCATCACCACTTTCAGGCCACGGTCGTGAGCCTCGTCCACCAGCCGACGATAGTCATCATTCGTACCGAATCGCGGGTCCACACGATAGTAGTTGGTCGTTGCATAGCCGTGATAGGTCGAGAAGTCATTGTCGCTATCAGGCGAATCGTTCTCCAGGACTGGTGTCAGCCACAGGGCTGTCACACCGAGCTCACAAAAGTAGTCCAAATGTTCGCGGATGCCGTTCAAGTCGCCACCATGGCGGAGTGAAGGCTTCGAACGGTCCTCCTTATAGGCTCTCATGCCCTTTACTTGCGGGTTATGTCCGACACCCTGTGCGAAGCGGTCCGGCATGAGCATGTAGAGCACGTCGGCATTCGTAAATCCATAACGCTTGTCACCACTCATCTCGCGTACCTTCAGCTCATAGGCGACAGACACGGCCTTCACCTTAGAATCAGACGATACGAAAGTGAGTTTCATCGTGCCAGGCTTAGCATCCTTTATATTCAGATAGACGAACAGGTAGTTGGGCGAGTCAAGGCGCACCAGACTATCGACGTGAACGCCAGGGTAATCTGTCTCCACGCGCTGTATGTCGCGGATGCCCTTGCCGTAGACCATCAGCTGCACCTGCGGGTTTTTCATGCCGACATACCAGTCGGTGGGCTCAATACGGTCGATTGTCACTTTGCTTTTTGCTGCACTCATAGTAAGCAATTGTGCCACTAAGGCGGTTAATACTAATACTCTTTTCATATCTTCTAGATTTTAGGCTATTCATGGAGGATGAGGGCCGACTGCGGACTGACAGTGACAGCAGTGCCACTGACGGTTCCAAGTCCATCTTCACTGATGCGGCCGTCGCGGCAGACTACAGTGTAGCTGCCGTCGGGAACGGTGACGGCGACCGCTTCACGGCTGGCGTTGAGAATGACGATAATTTTTTCCCATTCCTTCTCGGCGTGATTAAGACAGAAAGCTACCGTGCCGTCTGGTGCATCAAGGAATTCCAAGTGCTGGCGTACAAGTTCTGCAGAGCCGAGTCGGAAAGCAGAATGGTGCTTTCTCAGCGCGATGAGGTCGCTATAGTATTTGAACACCTGAGGATATTTCTCCTTATGACTCCAGTCAAGTTGATTGATACTGTCGGGGGACTCAAAGCTGTTGTGCACACCCTGTTTCGTACGCAGCAGTTCCTCGCCACTCAGCATGAAGGGCACGCCCTGCGACGTGAACACCGCTGTCTGAGCCAGCAAATCAAGGCGAATCAGTTCTTCGTCGGTGATACCGGGGACAGAAGCGCGAAGACGGTCAACAAAACACATGTCGTCGTGGCACGAGACGTAGGCCATCATCTGCGTAGGCTCCAGGGCGTAAGGTTCCTTTGAATAGTTCACCAGCGAGTAGTCCACCTGCGGATGAGCAGTCATTCCTGCAATGCCAGCCTTGATACTCTCTTTGAGTCCACCCATATCGACTTCGCACTTGCCATAGCCCGCACGGCCCAGCCAACCCTGCTTCGCATCATCGTCGAACGGACCGCGGAGGGCATCGCGCAGATCATCACTAAAAGCAGCAATACGGGGCATCTGTGGAATATTGGCCTTCACGCCAAGCTGTTCCGTAGGCAGGGCGCACTGGCCGGCACTCCACCCCTCGCCGTAAATGAAGATGGAAGGGTCGATGGCATCCACTGCCTTACGGATCTCGTTCATCGTCTCGATGTCGTGACACCCCATGAGGTCAAAGCGGAAACCGTCGATGTGGTATTCATTCACCCAATATTTCACAGACTCTATCATAAACCGACGCATCATCGGTTTTTCAGAGGCCGTCTCGTTGCCGCAGCCAGAGCCGTTGCTATAGTCCGACGGAGAACCGTCGGAAACAGGGGCGGATTTGCGATAGTAATAGTCTGGATACGTGCGCTGGAAATTGGAGTGTTCAATGTCGTAGGTGTGGTTGTAGACAACATCAAGGATGACGGCAATACCAGCACGATGAAGTGCCTGCACCATTTGCTTGAACTCGCGGATGCGGCAGAGAGGGTCTGCGGGATCGGTAGAGTAAGAGCCTTCCGGCACATTATAGTTCACTGGATCATACCCCCAGTTATACTGCGGTATATCCAGACGTGTCTCGTCAACAGAGCCGAAGTCATAGCTGGGCAGAATGTGGACAGCGTTGATACCGAGCTCCGTCAGGTGCGCAATGGCCCACGGTTCGGAAAGTGCAAGGAACTTACCTGGATGACTGGCATCTGGACGGTTGACGGAAAAGTCACGATGGTGAAGTTCGTAAACAATCCAGTCAGCGTAGGAAGTGGGACGCGGACCTTTGTCGTCTGCCCATCCCTCGGGATCAGTCTCACGCAAGTCGACGACAACGCCTTGGCTGCCATTGACCGTGACGGCCTTAGCAAAGACACCAGGCGACGACTGGCCGTCCACCACAAAGACATAAGGCTGGCCCTTACGGTCGCCTTTCACCGTAGCCGTCCATATCGTCCCTGCAGGCGACATCGGCACGGTGTCCCCGCCAACGACGACAAGGCAGCGTGCCTCTGCGGGTGCAAACAATTTAAACACGGTCTCGCTTGCCGAGTAGGTCATTTCGTCAAAGCAGAACGCTTCCTCTTCAGGGCCTTGACAGGCCAGTAACATTGCTGATAAGCCAGCTATCATTAGTCGTTTCATATTTTTAGTTATTATCCTTATGACATGACGCTTCTATCCTTTCCAGCGCCTCCATCAGCCGACTGCGCGGACAGGCGATATTCAGGCGGATATAGCCTTCGCCCGACTGCGGGCCATACATCGTGCCAGGATTCACCCATACATGAGCTTCCTTCATGATATGGTCGGCATACGCCTGAGATGTCATGCCCGTGGCCGTGATATCTATCCACGCCAAATAAGTGCCCTCCAATGGACGGACATGCCATTCGGGCAGCTTTTCTTCAGCAAACTGGCAGAGTGCCTGATAATTATCCCACAGATAGAGATTCAATTCGTCTATCCACGCCTCGCTCTCGTTGTAGGCAGCAATGAGAGCCACTGGGCCGAAAGGATTAAGGTCGCACACCTCATTGATGTTAATGGCGCGGTCTATCCTACGACGCCATTCTGCCTGCGGACAGATGATGTTGGCCGTCTGCAGGCCTGCTATGTTGAATGATTTCGAGGGTGAGTTCAGAATAACGCTGTTCTGGCGGCACTGTTCGCTGACGGCGGCAAATGGAAGGAACTTATGCCCCGGCATGACGAGTTCGCAGTGTATCTCGTCGCTCACCACCTTCACCCCGTGTTTCATACAGATGTCATTCATGTGCAACAGCTCTGCCTTCGTCCAGACACGGCCCGTCGGATTATGAGGGTTACAAAGCAGGAAGACGGTCGTTCTCTCGTCTGCGCATTTCGTCTCGAAGTCTTCCCAGTCTATTTCAAAACGGTTCTCTGTATGGTGGCATAGCCACAACAGACAGGACTCCAGGACCTCGCATCCGTTGTTGCGGATGCTGGAGAAGAAACAATTATAGTCAGGCGACAGGATAAGCACCTTCTCACCTGGCACTGTCAGCGCCTTGATGACCACAGACATGGCTGGCACCACGCCCGTCGTATAGAGTATTTCCTCACGCCGGATAGCCCATCCGTGACGACGGCGGAACCACGAGATGACGGCGGCGTAATAGTCTTCGCCAACATGAGTATATCCAAAAACACCATGCTCAGCCCGTTTCCGGATAGCCGCCTGTATCGCAGGTGCTGCCTTGAAGTCCATGTCAGCCACCCACAGTGGAATCATGTCATCCGAAGAGCTTTCGTCCCATTTCACGCAGCCTGTGCCACGCCGTTCCACCAGTTCGTCAAAGTCGTATTTCATATACTATTTCCTCTTACCTTTATCACGCAGTCATTTGGCTGTCGCACATTCTCGTCGATAGTCACGCTGCCGATAGAGTCGGCCACGATATGCCCTGAAGTCGGATTCTTGATGTTTTCTATATGTCCGCGGATGTCAGCCTCAACGGTGGAGTATTCGAACATGCGGTCGCAGGCAGCATCGATGGTGCAGTTCTCAAGCACCAGATTCTGTGTATAGCAAAGCAACTGCTCGCCTGCCAAGTGACAGTTTACAAGCCGCACGTTCTTAGAATGCCACGCCAAATATTCACCGTCGAGCAGTGAATCGTAAACCGTGACATTCTCGCACTCCCAGAACGAATCTTTGGTCACAATCTCTGCATGATGTATTTCCACGTTCTTACAGTACTGGAATACATACTTAGAGTCGCTTTTCAGTCCGTCAATAAAGATGTCTTGTGAAAACATAAAAGGATAGGTACCATCGTGAAGCGTGACGTTCTTCAGCCTAAGACCTTTGACGCGCCAGAACGTCTCGTCAGCATCCGTTATCTCCACATCCTCCAGCTCTACGTTCTTCATCTCACGGAAGAACTTAGGACCTTCGATGCGACAACGGCGCATCACCAAATCGTTAGTGTACCAGATGGCTGAACGTGAGCCTACGTCGAAGAAGCAGTCTTCTATCAAAGCACCGTCAACGTGCCACCACGGATATTTGCCGTAGAACTTACAGTTCTTTGCCTCCATGTGCTGGCACTGCTTGATGCCGCTTTCGCCATCGATGATAGTGATGTTTTCCAATCTCAGGTCATGAGTGGCAAACAACGGTCGCTCACCCCCGAATTGCTGATCTTTGATAAGTTGCATGTCTTATAGTTCTTTGTTTGTCTGCGCTTTTTTCGTCCGCACTTTAAAGCGGTCGAAGCCCTCGCCATAGACGCCAATGACGGCACTCTGCGACACAAAGGCATGAGGATCCAGCTCATTAATGATGCGGAATATCATGTCGCTCTGCCGGCGTTTGGCCAGAACGAAGAGCAGTTTCACATCCTTGCCCGAATAAAAACCCTGCGCATCGATAACCGTACATCCCCGATGCGGTTCGCGGTTGATGCGGTCACCTATCTCACGGTATTTATCCGAAATAATGAAGAACTGCACTGAACGGCGTGACGACTCCACCACCTGGTCGATACAGAAAGCGGTGACGTAGAGCACGACGTAGCCGTAGATCACTTTCTCCCAGTCGCGCAGCACAAAGTAGGAACTCGAGATGATGATGACGTCACAAATCATGATGACACGCCCCAGCGATACGTCGCGAAACTTATTGACAATGGCTGCTATGATGTCCGTACCACCTGTCGAGCCATTGTTGGCCAGTCCCAACCCTACTCCGCAACCGCAGAATACAGAGCCGATGATGGCTGCCATGAAAGGCTGGTCACTGAGCAGATGGGCATTATAATGGTCGGCCACCAGACCGATGCTCACCGTCAGCACCACGACAGCATAGACCGTCTTCACACAGAAACGCCATCCCAGCACTCGCAATGCCACCAAGAGCAGTATGACATTGATAGTAAAATAGCTTAACTGCACGGGGATGCCCGTCGCCCAGTAAAGAACAGATGACACACCAGCCACGCCGCCTGTCGTGATGTTGTTAGGCAAAAGGAAAACGCCCCACCCGATGGCATAGCTCATCATGCCGATAGTAATGATAATATAGTCGCGCAACTCCTTTCCGAAGCCTGCTCTGGAGATTATTGCTGTCATTTCTTCACTATTTGCCTGCAAAGGTACGAAATAATTCACATTCACAATTCACAATTCACAATTATTTTGTACCTTTGCAGGCAAATAATAAAATAAGGAATGAAAAAACTACTGATTGAGACCTACGGATGCCAGATGAACGTGGCTGATTCCGAGGTGGTAGCCTCGGTAATGCAGATGGCTGGCTACGAAACAACAGAGGATATAGACGAGGCTGACGCCGTGTTTCTGAACACCTGTTCAGTGCGCGACAATGCCGAGCAGAAAATCCTACGCCGTCTCGAAGCGCTCGATGCCATCAAGCGAAAGCGCAACCTGATCATCGGCGTTCTGGGCTGCATGGCCGAGCGCGTGAAGGAAGACCTGCTGCAGAACCATCATGCCGACCTCGTAGCCGGTCCCGACGCCTACCTGACACTGCCCGACCTCATCGCACAGGCTGAGACAGGCCATAAAGCCATCAACATTGAGCTGTCGGCCGCAGAAACATACCGCGATGTCGTGCCGCAGCGCATCGGCTTAGGACACAAAATAGGAGGTTTCGTCAGCATCATGCGCGGCTGCAACAACTTCTGCCACTATTGTATCGTGCCCTATACACGAGGACGCGAGCGCAGTCGTGACGTGGAAAGCATATTGAGAGAGGTGCGCGACCTGCGCGACCGCGGCTTCAAGGAAGTGACGCTTTTAGGGCAGAATGTGAACAGCTATTCGTGGAACGAGGCAAACTCATTCCCACGACTACTTCGCAAAGTGGCGGAAGAGGCGCCCGAGATGAGGGTGCGGTTCACAACGTCACACCCGAAGGACATGAGCGACGAGACGCTGCAAGTGATTGCCGACATGACGAACGTATGCCGACACATCCACCTACCCGTGCAAAGCGGCAGCAACCGCATCCTGCAACTAATGAACCGCAAATATACCCGCGAGTGGTATCTTGACCGTGTGGCCGCCATCCGTCGGATCATCCCTGACTGCGGCTTGTCGACGGACATCTTCGTAGGCTACCACAGTGAGACCGAAGAAGACCACCAGCTGTCGTTGTCACTCATGCGTGAGGTGGGCTACGATTCCGCTTTCATGTTCAAGTATTCTGAGCGCCCAGGGACCTACGCGTCGAAGCACCTGCCCGATGACGTGCCCGAAGAAGTAAAACTGCGACGACTCAACGAACTCATTGCCCTGCAGACGGAGATTTCTGCCCAGCAAAACCGTAAGGACGAAGGAAGAACCTTCGATGTACTCGTAGAGGGATTTTCCAAGCGCTCACGTGAAAGGCTACGGGCAGGCGGGGCTGAGGCTCCGGGAATGCAGCTTTGCGGCCGCACGGAGCAGAACAAGATGGTGGTGTTCGATAAGAACGGTCATCACATCGGCGAGACGGTACGCGTTAAAATCACTGGAAGTACAAGTGCAACACTGTTGGGAGAAGTAGTATGAAAGAATTCATGAATGTGCTGAGGCGCTTTGTGCCTCCCTATAAGAGATTCGTTGTCCTGTCGATTATTTTCAACATTCTGTCGGCGCTGCTTAACATCTTTTCATTCGCAGCACTGATACCTATCCTTCAGATTCTCTTCAAGACGGGCGACAGCGTCACGGCAACAACCTTGATGGGGTGGGACGACGGTAGTCTGAAGGATGTGGCAGTAAACAACATCTACTATTATATCAACCATTTCATCGCCGACATGGGCTCCACCACTACACTGCTCTTCATCGGCATCTTCCTCATCGTCACCACACTGCTAAAGACAGGCGCCTACTTCATGGCCGCCGCCAGCGTAGTGCCCATCCGCACGGGCATTGTCCGTGACCTTCGAAACCAGCTTTATCACAAAATCGTGAGCCTGCCTTTAGGCTTCTTCACCGAGGAACGCAAAGGCGACATCATAGCCCGCATGACGGGCGACGTGCAGGAGGTGGAGACCAGCATCATGTCATCGCTCGACCTGATGTTCAAGAATCCCATCCTCATCATCTCCTATTTCACCACACTGATTGTCATCTCCTGGCAATTGACACTCTTCTCGGTGGTCATCATCCCCCTCATCGGCTGGTTCATGGGGTGGATAGGCCGCAAGCTGAAAGCGCAGAGCATCAAGGCGCAAGCCCTGTGGAGCGACACGATGACCGTGGTAGACGAGACACTCAGCGGACTCCGCATCATCAAGGCTTTCTGTGCCGAGGACAAGATGCGCCGCAAGTTCGATACGATTAACTCCACCTACCGCAACGACATCATGTGGGTGAACATCCGCCAGAACCTGGGACATCCGCTCAGCGAGTTCCTCGGCACATGCATGATTGTTATCGTACTCTGGTTCGGCGGTGTGCTGGTGCTCAACAATCAGGCACTCTCCGGGCCCACCTTTATCTATTATATGGTAATCCTCTACTCCATCATTAATCCGCTGAAGGAAGTGTCGAAAGTGGGCTACAACATTCCCAAGGGACTGGCTTCAATGGAACGCATCGACAAGATTCTAATGGCAGAGAACACCATCCGTGAGCCGGAACAGCCGCGCCATATTGCTTCGTTCGACCACCAGATTGAGTTCCGCGGCGTCTCCTTCCGTTATGGAGAACAGTGGGTGCTACGCGACATCAATCTCATCATACCAAAAGGCAAGACTATAGCTATCGTTGGACAGTCGGGCTCAGGCAAGTCGACACTCGTCGACCTCATTCCGCGTTACTACGACGTACAGGAGGGCGAAGTACTCATCGACGGCATCAACGTGCGCGAACTCGGCATTACCGATTTGCGCCAACTCATAGGCAACGTCAACCAGGAAGCCATCCTTTTCAACGACTCCTTCCGCAACAACATCGTCTTCGGTGTCGAGAGTGCCACCGACCAACAGGTGGAAGAGGCTGCCCGTATTGCCAACGCCTACGACTTCATCATGCAGAGTGAGCACCAGTTCGATACCAACATCGGCGACCGCGGCAGCCGTCTCAGCGGCGGACAACGCCAGCGCGTCTCCATTGCCCGTGCCATTCTGAAGAATCCGCCAATCCTCATCCTTGACGAAGCCACCTCTGCCCTCGACACTGAGAGCGAACGTTTAGTACAGGATGCCCTGGAACGGCTTATGAAGACTCGCACCACCGTGGCCATCGCCCACCGACTAAGCACCATCCGCAATGCCGACGAGATTGTTGTCCTGCACGAGGGACGCATCGTCGAGCGGGGCACTCACGAATCACTCCTGGCCATTGAAGGCTATTACAAACGGCTTAACGACATGCAGCAGCTTTGAAGAAACGAGTCCTCTATCTGGCGAAATTCTATGCTGTCACCGTAGCGGCATTCATAGTGGCAAAAGTAGTGTTCATGCTCTACAACGCTACGGAGTTGTCTGTGGGCGACGTGGCTGACGTACTGACACACGGACTGAGTCTCGACCTGTCCACAGCACTTTACGTGATGGCGGTGCCGCTGCTCGTTATGATGGGCACCATCTTCGCTGGCAATAACCGCATCATCCGGAGCATACTGACAGTTTACTATGCCGTAGTGGCCTTGTTGATTGCCCTGGCGGCAGTTGCCGATACCTGTCTCTACGAATTCTGGTTGTTCAAGCTCGATGCTTCTTGCCTACAATACTTGGAAACACCGACAGAAGCTATGGCCAGCGTATCAACGGGCTATCTCATTGTGCGTGCCTTGGCACTGGTAGTGGCAGTGGTCATTCTCTTCGCCATTTACCGCTGTATAGCCTTGAACATGACAAAGAGTCGCCACCGCATCATGGAACTGATTATCTGTCTGGCTTGCATACCGTTAATGGTCATCGGCATCCGCGGCGGATTAGGGGAATCGACAACGAACATCGGACAGGTGTATTTCAGTGAACGGCAATTCCTCAACCACTCGGCCGTCAACCCCGTCTTCTCGTTTATGGCCTCTTTTGAAAAGACGGCTACGAACAACGTCACCTATCACTTTATGGACGATGACGAGTGCCAGCGCATAGTAAGGAAGCTCTACAATACAGAAAGCCGCGGCTGCGACACATTGCTCACGACTAATCAGCCAAACATCATCATCATACTGTTAGAGAGCTGTGGTGGCACATTTACGGACATCGGCGGACACGGCGACGTGACGCCCAACCTGAACAAACTGAGCAGCGAGGGCATCTATTTCGCCAACTGTTACGGCAATACGTGGCGAACAGACCGCGGGACGGTATGCACCTGGAGCGGATATCCGTCGTTCCCTACAATGTCGGTAATGAAGATGCCTTCGAAATCACGCTCACTGCCTAACTTAGCACGGACACTGCATGAAGAGCGGGACTACGAGACCCATTACCTGTACGGCGGAGACATCAATTTCACGAACATGCGCAGCTATCTGATTGGTGGTGGTTTCAGTGAACTGACATGGATGAGCGACTACAGCCGCGAAGAGCAGCAGACATCGAAATGGGGCGTACGTGATGACATCACATTCGAAACCTTGCTCAACCTGACGAAGCAGATGAAAGAGCCGTTCCTCATTGGCTACTCTACACTGAGTAGTCACGCACCGTGGGATGTTCCTGTAAAGCAGTTTGACGACGAGGTGCTCAATGCGTTCTACTACCTCGACCAGTGTGTTGGCCACTTCATCGAAGACCTGCGCAAGAGCGACAAGTGGGAGTCTACATTGGTGGTATTGCTGCCCGACCACGGCATACCCTATAAAGGCATTGACGAGACGCAGCCGCTGAAGAACCACATCCCGATGATATGGGTGGGTGGTGCCGTTAAGGAACCGCGACGCATAGAGCAGGTATGCAACCAGACCGACTTGGCTGCCACGCTGTTAGGACAGATGGGCATCAACCACAGCGACTACACGTTCAGCCGCGACGTGCTGAGCGAGACCTATCAAGAACCGTTTGCCATCAACACCTACGACGACGGCTTTTCAATGTACGACAGCACAAGTTTCGTGAATTACGATTTCATCAGTAACCGTGTGGTGGCTTCTCAGGGTAATAACAACGAACGGCTGATACAACGGGCGAAGGCCATCCTGCAAGCTGCCTCAACAGACTTGAACGGAAGATAAGGGAAGAGTGAAAAGTGAATCATTTGCTACCGCGAAAAGAATGAAGAAAAAAGTGTTCTTGCCATGGGTGGCGGTTGTATGGAACCTGCTGCTGGTCTATCTGGTCTATCAGATGGTCAGAGTAGAGTATCTGCTGGAGAACAGCAGCTATCTCAACTATACGACCGACACGTTCCTGGGCGGTCTGCTGTTCGACACATCAGCCATCCTTTACACCAACGTCCTCTATGTGCTGCTCCTTCTACTGCCCCTGCACTGGAAAGAAAACACACGCTATCAATGCTGTTGCAAATGGCTCTTCATGGTGGTGAACGGCATCGCCACGGCCGTCAACCTCGCCGATTCTGTTTACTTCCAGTACACCATGCGACGGACGACGACCTCCGTCTTCAGCGAGTTCTCCAATGAGGGTAACTTAGGCAGTATCATCGGTACCGAACTGCTGCGCCACTGGTATCTCGTGCTGCTATTCGTCATCATAGTATTCATACTGTGGAAACTCTACATCACACCACGAACAGACGGACGCCACCTGCGTCCACTGTGGCGTTACTATACGATGCAGATCGTGGCGTTGCTGGTGTTCACGCCACTCTGCATAGCTGGTATGCGCGGTGGCTTCACAACGGCAGTACGTCCCATCACTATCTCGAACGCCAACCAATATGCCGCACGGCCCACGGATGCCGCCTTGGTGCTGAATACACCGTTTGCACTGATACGAACAGTGGGTAAAGATGTCTTTACCGTGCCCCATTATTTCGATGACAAAGAGCTTGAAGACATCTACACGCCCTTGCATGCCGGAAAATTCAAAGATTCCGGATTTTCCAAGAAGAACGTGGTGGTGCTCATCGTCGAAAGCTTCGGACGTGAGTATATCGGTGCATTGAACAAAAAACTGGACGGTGGCCGCTATAGGGGCTTTACACCTTACATCGACTCACTCATCAGCCACAGCACCACCTTCCGCTATAGCTACTGCAACGGTCGCAAAAGCATCGATGGCATGCCCAGCATATTATCGTCAATCCCCATGTTTGTAGAGCCATTCATCCTAACACCAGCGTCCATGAACGACTTCACGGGACTGGCCGGCATACTGGCTGAAGAAAGTTACGAGACGGCTTTCTTCCATGGTGCCCAAAACGGCTCAATGGGTTTCCAAGCCTTTGCCCGCAAGACAGGCTTCCAGCGCTATTACGGACGTACAGAGTACGAGGCAGCTCGTGGCACGGATGATTTCGATGGCACATGGGCCATTTGGGACGAGCCATTCTTACAATACTTTGCCGACGAGATGAGTCGCATGCAGCAACCCTTCATGACAGCCGTCTTCACGGCCAGCAGTCATCATCCCTTCGCCATTCCCGATAAATACCGTCAGCAGTTCCCAGAAGGCGAGTTGGAAATCCACAAATGCATACGCTATACCGATATGGCACTGGGGAAGTTCTTTGAAAAGGCCAGCCGTCAGCCGTGGTTCAAGAACACAATCTTTGTGCTGACGAGCGACCACACCAACATGAGCAATCATGCCGAATACCAAACCGACCTCGGCGGTTTCTCATCACCTATTATTATATATAACCCCAGCCAGCCTACGGGTGAAATGCAGGAAAAAATAGCGCAGCAGATAGACATTCTGCCTACCGTTCTGGGCTTGCTGGACTATCCAAAACCTTACTTCGGCTTTGGCATCGACCTTTTCAACACTCCTGCAAAAGATACTTGGGCTGTCAACTACCTGAATGGTATATATCAGTATGTGAAGAATGGCTATGTTCTGCAGTTTGACGGTCAGCATACAACGGCCGTCTATCGGTTGGAAGACCAGCTGATGAAACATAACCTGATTTCTGATTCCGTAGCGGTAGCAGATTCTTCACGCTTCACACTTCACAACTCATTTAATAAGATGGAACGCGAACTGAAAGCCATCATCCAGCAGTATATGACGCGGATGAAGCAAAACAGACTAACCCACTAACAGTTGTCAGGATGATCCTTGGCAATGACTTTGCCGTTCACCACCTCAAAACGCTTATTGAACTCCTCGCGGGTACGTGCCCAGCGGTTGTGGCTCCACAACCAGTATTCTGGTGCGCGTCGAATGCTCGCCTCAAGCATGGAGAAGTAGGTGTCGGTCAGTTCAAACTCCTTCATCTCCTTGGAATTACGGGTAATCAGTTTAAACTCACCAACATAGTAACCACGGCGTACACGATGCATGTCGAGATAGAAAGCTGCATTGTCAAGCTTATTGACAATGCGCTCCGTACCTGTCAGTACGGGGGTGTCATGATGCAAGAAGTCCACCCAGTGATGGATGTTCACCCAGTGGGGCTTCTGGTCGGAAAGGAAACCTATAAGATTAACCCGTTTCTCACTACGAAACTTTAGCAGTCGGCGCAGTGTTTCCTGCATGGGAATGCTCACAGAACCCTGCCGTTGGCGCAGTCGAAGGAACAGACGGTCAAAGCTCTCGTTCTCTATGGGATGGTAAATCTGTCCACACTGGGCACCTGGTATCAGCCAGAGTTGTAGCGAAGTAACAAACTCCCAGTTGCAGTAGTGGCCCATATAGAGCGTTATCGACTGTCCGCTACCTAATACCTCGTTGACGTGCTCTATTCCCTTAAACACCATACGCTTTCTCAGGTTCTTCTGGCTGATGGTCATCAACTTCACCGACTCTGCGATATAGTCGCCGAAGAAATGATAGAATCCACGCTCTATTTTTCGCAGTTCAGCCTCACTCTTCTCTGGGAAAGAGGTGGCAAGATTCTGTCGAACTACCTTCTTGCGATAACCTATCATCCGGTAAAGGATGAGGTAGAGAAGGTCGGAAAGCAGATAATGCACCCAGAAAGGGAGCAATGAAAGCAGATACCAAACTGCCAAGACGAGGTAGTAGACAATCTTCATACGCTTTTTAGTCTTCTTTGTATTGTTGATAGGGATGCTCTAAATCCAGCAAATGGAAATTGTGCTGACGCTGGTGCTCACCGTCGGGAATGGTCATATAGTCGCCGTACTTCTTCGTCAGATAGCGGTGGTACTGTTCCACGCCCATAGCGGTCATATCCTCAAACTGGTATGGCTGAGGCGTCCCAAGAACCTCCTTTGGAGTAGTTCCTCGCAGACCGTCGTCGTAGTCGGCCACCAGGCAACATTGGTCGTAGGGATATTTCGTCAGTATCCGTCGGATAGCCGACTGCACACCGTCCAGTGTATAGAGCCGTCGACAAAGCAGCGGTATCCACGAACTGGGACCGTGACCGTGCTTGTAAGGGTCGCGAAACAGCAGGTAGAGCACCCGTTTGTAATACTGATAACGGGCAAACTGCCATCGCTGTGCCAGCCATCCGTCTGGCACACCGTCAACAGGGAAAACGTCCAAATAGATACCACCAAGATATTTCAGGTGCATCCGCTCTATCAGCGTGGTACTACTGTCCTGTATCTTAGCAAACGGCAGCGGATAGGAGTCGTCGTTCTCAGCACATACCATTTCGAACGGCTCAGGCAACCACTCCTGCTGATGAGCAATGAGCCGCTCATAGTCAGGGCGCGGCATGGCGATGTCAAGGTCGTCGTCCCAGGGAATAAAACCTTTATGGCGCACTGCGCCTATCATCGTTCCCGCCCAGATATAATAGCACAGGCCATGCTCTCGACAGGTCTTGTCTACGGCGCGCAGAATATCAAGAATTCGCAGCTGTAAGGGACGTATTTCGTAAAGTGCCATATTTTATTGCTTGCAAAGGTAAAAAATAATTATGAATTATGGATTATGAATTATGAATTATTTTGTAACTTTGTACCCAAAATAATAAAACGGGATGGATAAAACGGCAAAATTCTCGATTCTGATTCCTTCATGGAACAATCTCGCCTTCTTAAAACTATGTATTGAGAGCATCCGCAGAAACTCCGTCTGCCAGCACCAGATTATCGTGCATGTGAACGACGGCAGCGACGGCACACTGGAGTGGGTCAGGACTGAAGGGCTGGACTTTACGCACACCGAGCGGAACGTAGGCGTGTGCATGGCAATGAACATGATGAGAGCCAAGGTGCAGACCGACTATATATGCTTCTTGAACGACGACATGTACGTACTGCCCGGATGGGACGAAGTGTTGATGCAGGAGATAGCGTCGCTGCCCGACAACCGTTTTTTCCTCTCGGCAACCACCATCCAACCTCACACAAAGGGCAACTTCATCATCGTGGCAGACTATGGCGACACGGTGGAGTCGTTTCAGGAACAGCAATTGCTGCAGCACTATCGCGACTACCCGCTGCACGACTGGATGGGAGCCACTCTGCCCCCCAACATCGTACACCGCGACATCTGGGACTTGGTGGGCGGCTATAGTGTGGAGCTGACGCCCGGCATGTACAGCGACCCAGACTTCACAGCCAAGCTGTGGCTCTGCGGTATACGCTATATGAAAGGACTCTCGGCCAGCCGCGTCTACCATTTTGAGACCAAGTCGACGGGTCGTGTCAAGAAGAACAACGGACAGATGCAGTTCCTGATGAAATGGGGCATGACATCATCTACGTTCCGACGGCTTTACACTTATCGCGGACAGGCTTTTTCCCCCGAATTGATTGACAATCCCGTTGGCGGCAGCCGACTTAGGACACACCTGCTGCGCGGACGGCTTAAGGCACTGTGGTATATCATCCGTGGATCGTTCCGCCCAATCTTGTAATTATGGACCGCAGAAAATTAAACTATATGCTGCACAGCGGCAAGAACAGCAAGTTGAAGTTCTACGCCAGAAGCTATCTGAGGGAATATACCCCCAGGATATTTGCACGGCGGCAGCTAAACCGTCTTCTCCGCGAGGCAGAACGCAGTGCCGACCACGACTACATCATGCAGCGTGCCGACTATTATTGCAAACTGACTGCCGACAGCACCTACGACCACCGGAAATGGGACGACGAGGCCGTCAGTCTGCGCAATCAGCCTATGACAGGACAGAAAAGCTACTATTTCGACGCAATGGAATATGCCCGTTATTTCAACGGTCAGCTGAAGTGGATTCTCAGGCATGGCGATATTACTTACGTGCCTGAACTGCCTACCATTCTGAAGAGCCGCCCGATAGGCGATGACAACCAGAACTCCGTCATACTGAATCTCGACAAGGTGCGCCATTTCCTCTTTGTCAACGACCAAAAGGCGTGGCGCGACAAGCGCAACGTGGCCGTCTTCCGTGGCGACCTCGGCATTCTCAAGGAGAACCGGAATGTCTTTATGCGGCGTTTTGCCGACGGTCAGTCGCCACTGGTCGATGCTGCCTCCACCAACCGATGGGACGAGCACCCGGAGTGGCAGCAGCCGAAGCTGACCATCGGCGAGCATTTGGACTACAAGTTCATCATGTCGCTCGAAGGCAACGACGTGGCATCGAACCTGAAGTGGGTCATGTCGTCGAACTCCATTGCCGTGACACCGCGCCTCACCTGCGAGACGTGGTTTATGGAGGGCACACTGCGGCCCAACTACCATTACATTGAGGTAAAAGACGATTTCTCCGACCTGGAGGAACGGCTCACTTACTATATAGAACATCCCGCTGAGGCCGAGGCCATCATCCGCCACGCCCATGAGTATGTGGACCAGTTCCGCAACAAGCAGCGCGAACGGCTTATCTCACTGCTGGTACTGAAGAAATATTTTGAAATAACCAATACATAAATGTCTATGAAGAAATTTTTCTTATGGCTTGCTGTGGCAAGCCTGACTATGACGGCGACAGCCCAGCGGCTGACATCGCCCAATGGCAAATTGTCTGTGAAATCAGAAAATGGCCAGTGGGTCATTGACTATCAGGGGCAGCAGGTGCTTACGATGAAGGCTGCCGAAGCCGCCACGTCCCTGAAAGACATGAAACCCCAGTTCGTCAAGGCCGACTATCAGATGCTGTCAGGTAAACGGAGCCACTGCACCAACGAGGCTAATGAGTATCGCATCGGTCAGATGACGCTCCGCCTCTATAACGACGGCCTGGCCTACCGCTACGAGTCGTCCGTGAAGGAGCAGGCTGCCTACGTCATTCCCGAGGGCATGAAGCGCTGGATGATGCAGTGGACGGATGGTGCCGAGAACTTCTATCCGCTGATGACGTCGTACAAGGAGAAGGCGCAGCGGTCGTTCAGCGCGGTGTCGAAGGATGCCGACGGCAACTGCGTGCGCTGGAGCTTCCCGGCTTTGTTGGAACTGAAGGACGGCGTATTTGCACTGCTGACAGAAGCGAACATCGAGAAGGGACAGAGCGCCTCGTCAATGTACAACGAGGGCGAAGTGTATCGCGTGGTGGAAGACGAGAAGATTCCTGGCGGCATAACTGCAGGGCACTCACCATGGCGCGTGGTCATCATCGGCACGCTGGGCGACGTGGTGGAGTCGACGCTTGTCACCGATGTCAGCGAACCGTGCAAGCTTGAGGACACGAGTTGGATTCACCCAGGCGTGGTGTCGTGGGTCTATTGGGCCTACAACCACGGGTCGGACGACTATAACATCATCAAGAAATACACCGACCTGGCCGCTACGCTGCGTCTTCCCTACGTGCTGATCGACGCCGAGTGGGACAGAATGAAGGACGGTAAGACGGTTGAGGATGCCGTTGCCTACGCCAAGTCGCGTGGTGTGAAGCCGATGATATGGTACAACTCCTCGGTGGGCTGGATTGACGGTGCGCCAACACCTAAGTTCCGTCTGAACAAGCCCGAAGACCGCGAGAAGGAGTTCGCCTGGTGCGAGAAGATTGGCGTGGCCGGTGTTAAGATTGATTTCTTCAGCGGTGAAAACCAGAAGAACATGGACTATTGCATCGACCTCATGGAGAGTGCCGCCCGCCATCACCTGCTGGTCAACTTCCACGGTGCCACCGTGCCCCGCGGCTGGCAGCGCACCTATCCTAACCTGCTCTCGACCGAGGGTGTCTACGGTGCTGAGTGGTACAACAACGTGCCGACCTTTACCGACAAGGCCGCCTCGCACAACGCCACGCTACCCTTCACACGCAATGTCATCGGCCCCATGGACTATACGCCCTGCGCCTTCAGCGACTCACAGCATCCGCACATCACAAGCCACGCCCATGAGCTGGCACTGACGGCCCTCTTTGAGAGCGGACTGCAGCATCTGGCCGACCGTCCTGAGAGCTTCCTGGCTCAGCCGCAAGCCGTTCAGGATTTCCTGTCGGACTTGCCCGCCGCATGGGACGAGACGCGCTTCGTCAGCGGCTACCCCGGCGAAAGTTGTGTGCTGGCTCGTCGCAGTGGCAAGACGTGGTATGTGGCCGGCATCAACGGCACCGACAGCGAGAAGACCCTCGCCGTGCCTCTTGATTTTATCAAGGGAAAACACACTGCCACCCTGTTTGCCGACAGCGGTAGCAAGGAGCAGCCCTGGCGCATTGAGAGCGTCAAGAAACTGCCGGCAACCGTCACCTGCCAGCCTCGCGGCGGCTTCATCTTTGTCATTAAATAACAAAGCAAACTATTAATCATTACCTTTATGAAAAAATTAGCCGTTTTTATGCTTTTAAGCATGCTATGCATTACAGGCATGGCACAGACCTTCAGTCCCGAACGCATCAAGAACCCGATGTTATGGGCTGACGTTCCCGACCCCGACGTCATCCGCGTGGGCGACACCTTCTATCTCGTCAGCACGACGATGCACCTGATGCCCGGTGCGCCCGTGATGGCATCGAAAGACCTGAAGAACTGGGAGACCGTGGGCTACATCTTCGACAAGCTCACTGACTCTCCCAAGTACGATCTGTCGTTCTCGCTGCCCCTTGACCAGCAGGAGGGCAAGGAGGGCGTAGGTACCGTCTACGGCCGCGGACAGTGGGCCACGTCGCTGAAGTATCACGACGGTAAGTTCTGGGCCCTGCTGGCACCCAACGAGAGGGGAGCCATGGGCGACACCTATATCTTCACCGCACCAAAGGCTGAAGGTCCGTGGACCATTCACTCGCGCCTGCGCCACTTCCATGACGCCACGCTGTTCTTCGACGACGACGGCACGCCCTACGTCTTCTTCGGCACGGGCGAGATGTGCCAGCTGACACGCGACCTGAAGGGCGTCGTCGAAGGCTCACTGCGCCATTATTTCCAGCGCGAGGCCGACGAGCGCGGACTCCTTGAAGGCACCCGCGTCATCAAGCACAACGGCACCTACTACGCCCTGCTCATCTCTCACGTCTATGCCCCCGGCCGTCATCGCCGCGAGGTATGCTACCGCACGAAGGACTTGAAGGGCACGTGGGAGAAGAACACCATCCTGGAGAGCGACTTCGGCGGTTTCTCCTACCTGGCACAGGGCACCATCGTCGATACCAAGGAGGGCGACTGGTACGGCATCATGTTCCAAGACCGTGGCGGCGTGGGCCGCGTGCTGACAATCTCTCCCGTGCGCTGGATTGACGGCTGGCCGATGCTGGGCGACGAAAACTACAAGGTGCCCGACGTCGTGCGTCCCTATAAGAGCGGGCAACCCGTTACCGCCATCGTCTGTGCCGACGAGTTTTCCTCGTCGGAGCTGGGCCTTCACTGGCAGTGGAACCACAACCCCGTGGATGCCGCGTGGAGCCTCACGGAGCGTCCCGGATTCCTGCGTCTGAAGACCAGCCGCGTGGTGCCCAATCTCTACCTGGCTCCTAACACGCTGACGCAGCGCATGGAGGGGCCGACGTGCAGCGGCTACATCTGCATGGATCTCTCGAAGATGAAGGACGGCGACTGTGCCGGCCTTACAGCCTTCAACGGCGACAGCGGTGTACTCACCCTGAAGAAGAACGGCAAGAAACTGACGCTTGAGATGAGCGAGCAGAAGGTGAGCCTCACCGACCAGGAGAAGGCCGTGACGAAGGTGGAAGAGAAGGTTGTGGAGACCGTCGACCTGACCAAGCAGGTCAACGCCAAGCAGCCGAAGATATGGCTGCGCCTCGACGGCGACTTCCGTCCCGGTCAGCGCGGAGGCACCGATGCCGCCAACTTCTTCTACAGTCTCGACGGCGACCATTGGACGCAGATAGGCACGAAGGACTACCGCATGATTTTCGACTACCGCCGCTTCTTCATGGGCTCGAAGTTCGGCATCTTCAACTACGCCACCAAGAAAGCCGGCGGCTACGTCGACGTAGACTACTTTAAGTATCATTGTAACGAGAAATAAGCTATGAAACGCATTTGTTTCTTCATTGCTGCCATCAGCGGCAGCTGGCTGGTTCAGGCACAGACGCTGCCTTACCAGAATCCTAACCTCAGTGCTCACGAGCGCGCTGTTGACCTCTGCTCCCGCCTCACGCTGGAAGAGAAGGCCCTGTTGATGCTCGACGAGAGTCCCGCCATTCCCCGCTTGGGCATAAAAAAGTTCTTCTGGTGGAGCGAGGCCCTGCACGGTGCCGCCAACCAAGGCAACGTCACCGTGTTCCCCGAGCCTATAGCCATGGCATCGTCGTTCAATCCCGACTTGCTCTACAAGTGCTTCGACGTGGCCTCCACAGAGTTCCGCGCCCAGTACAACGAGCGCATGCAGCGCGGCAGCGGTGAGGACGAGAAGTTCCACAGCCTCAGCGTTTGGACGCCCAACGTCAACATCTTCCGCGACCCGCGATGGGGACGCGGACAGGAAACCTACGGCGAGGATCCCTACCTCACTTCAGTCATGGGCACACAGGTGGTGCGCGGCCTGCAGGGGCCTGAGGATGCCAAGTATCGCAAGCTGTGGGCCTGCGCCAAGCACTACGCTGTACACAGCGGCCCTGAGTACACGCGCCATTCGGCCAACCTGACCAACGTGTCGCCGCGTGATCTGTGGGAGACCTATATGCCGGCATTCAAGACGCTGGTGCAGGATGCAAAGGTGCGCGAGGTGATGTGCGCCTACCAGCGTCTCGACGACGACCCTTGCTGCGGTTCGCAGCGCCTGCTGCAGACCATCCTGCGCGACGAGTGGGGCTTCCAGTACCTCGTCGTCAGCGACTGCGGTGCCGTCTCCGACTTCTACGAGTCGCACAAGTCATCGAGCGATGCTCCCCATGCTGCCGCCAAGGCTGTGCTGGCCGGCACCGACGTGGAGTGCGGCTACGGCTATCCCTACAAGACTATCCCCGAGGCCGTACGCCGTGGCTTCATGACCGAGGCAGAGGTCGACAAGCACGTCGTCCGCCTGTTGGAAGGCCGCTTCGACTTAGGCGAGATGGACGACCCGTCGCTCGTGGAGTGGTCCAAGATTCCCTACTCTGCCATGTCTACCAAGCAGTCGGCACAGCTGTCGCTCGACATGGCGCGCCAGAGCATCGTGCTCCTGCAGAACAACCCCCTCCCGACCTCCCCGATGGGAGGCGACCAGGCGTCTGTCTTGCCGCTGAAGAAGAATGAGAAGATAGCCGTCATCGGTCCGAATGCCGACAACACCCCGATGATGTGGGGAAACTACAACGGTCAGCCTACCCACACCGTGACCATCCTTGATGGCATCAAGGCCAAGACAAAGAAGCTGTTCTACGCCAAAGGCTGCGACCTGACCTACGACAAGGTGCTGGACTGCCTCATGGCCTCACAGTGCAGCTTCGAGGGCAAGAAGGGCATGAAGGGCACGTTCTGGAACAACCGCCAGATGGAGGGCAAGCCCGTCACTACGCAGTATTACACGCAGCCCTTGGCAGTCACCACCTTTGGTATGCACAATTTCGCCCCTGGCGTACAGCTTGAGGACTTCTCGGCCAAGTACGAGACCGTCTTCACGCCTCAGGAGGCTGGCGAATACGTCGTGAATGTGGACGGCTGCGGACAGTTCGAGCTCTACATCGACGGCGAGCGCAAGTTCCGCCACCGCATCTGGCGCACCACGCCCAACAGCATTGCCATTCAGGCCGAGAAGGGACGGAGCTACAACATCGAGGTGCGCTTCTCACATGTACATACTTATAATGCCAATCTGGCCATCAACATCGCCAAGGAATATCCCATTGACTACAACGAGACCATCGCCCAGCTGAAAGGCATCGACAAGGTGATCTTCGTGGGCGGCATCTCGCCGGCACTCGAGGGCGAGGAGATGCCCGTCGACATCGACGGATTCAAGGGCGGCGACCGCACGCACATTGAGCTGCCCGCCGTGCAGCGCAACTTCCTCAAGGCGCTGAAGGAGGCCGGCAAGACCGTCATCTTCGTCAACTGCTCCGGCTCATGCATCGCCCTACAACCTGAGACAGAGACCTGCGACGCCATCGTGCAGGTGTGGTACCCGGGACAGGAAGGCGGCACCGCCGTGGCCGACGTGCTCTTTGGCGACTACAACCCGTCAGGCAAGCTGCCCGTGACGTTCTACAAGACCAGCAGCCAGTTGCCCGACTACGAAGACTACTCCATGAAAGGGCGCACCTACCGCTATTTCACCGATGCCCTCTACCCCTTCGGCTACGGCCTGAGTTACACACAGTTTGAGATGAAGAATGCGAAGGTGGAGAAGAAAGGCACAAACCCGACAGACTGGACGCTAACCGCTGAGGTGGCCAATACCGGCAAGCGCGACGGCACAGAGGTCGTGCAGCTCTATATCCGCGACCTGCAGGATCCCGACGGCCCGCTGAAGTCGCTGCGTGGCTTTGGACGCGTCGATGTGAAGGCCGGACAGACTGCAACGGCAGTGATGGAGCTCAGCAAGCAGTCCTTCGAGTTCTGGGATGCCGAGACCAACACCATGCGCGTAAAACCCGGCAAATACGAGATTCTCGTAGGCACCAGTTCACAGGACAAAAACTTCATACACCTGCAAATCACGCTGCCCTAATGTAAGCATTCTATCCGATTCAGGAAAACGAAGCCCCAGATGCGCTGTGCACCTGGGGCTGTCTGTATTGATAAGTATGAAATCAAAAGCTATTTGCGAAAGCTTTACTTTCCTGCGGGTTCAATCATCTTCCAGATACCGGCAGCAAGGGCGCCACCCACCAACGGGCCGACAATGAAGATCCAGAGGTTGGCGAGTGCCGTGCCTCCCTGGAAGACAGCGGGTGCAATGGAGCGGGCAGGATTGACGGAAGTGCCGGTATAGCGGATGCACACCAGATGGACGAGAATCAGCGAGAGACCGATGGCCAGACCAGCGAAGTTATTGGTGGCACCGTTGGTCTTAGCCGTAGCCCCAAGCACTACGAGCACGAAGACACAGGTGAAGATAACCTCTGCCAGCAGTCCACCCATCACCGAGACGTTAGCCTGCAGGTCGTTGGCCCCCGTACCCTCCAGTCCAGGAACGTTAGCCGTCAGCAGGGCGAGGAGTGCCGAGCCGATAAAAGCGCCAATAACCTGGAAGAGCATGTACATGCCACAGTCCTTGGCATCCATACGTCCACTGAGGAAACAGCCTAACGTGATAGCCGGATTGATGTGGCAGCCGGAGATACCGCCAATGGTATAGGCCATAGCCACCACGGCCAGACCGAAGGCAAAGGCCGTCCCTACCACAGCGGGAATATTATTAACAGGATCACAACCCAGGCTGACGGCTACGCCGCAACCCATCAGTACGAGCACCATCGTGCCCACCATTTCTGCTAAATACTTTTTCATAATGCTTAATGTTTATAGTTTATTGTTCTGTGTAGTCGAAATAATCAAAGTCAGCATAGGTGCGGCCGTTGCCTGTGTAGTCGCGGTTCTTTGAAGCATACATGCCAAGCATGACGCCCGTGAAGCCGCCGACGACCTCGGTACTGAGCAGGGCACAGTCCACTTTGCTGAATGTCTCATACTTTTCGCCTTCAAGGGAATAGTCGAAGTAATACATCTTACCGTCACTGCGCACGCGAAGCGAGCAGATCGTGTTGGGGATCTGGAGCGTCTTTTTCCTGAAACTGACGCTTTTCATCGTCATCTTGAGCTGGAGCGACATACCATTCTTACCCTGCACCAGACAGAAGTCGGCATGGCCGTCGTTGATCTGGTAGACAGTAAGGCCGGCTTCGTCGCCCGACAACGACTGCGTGAAGTCAAGGCGTGTCTCTGCCGTGAAGTCGGCACTCTCCTGCCGGCGACCGACGAACGTGGGATGCCGGTTATCCGTCAGGCTGCTCAGCGATGCCGTCAGGCGGAGCTTGCCACGGAGGCGTTCATAGCAGACAGAGTCCGGATTCTGGATATACACCCACTCAGGCCCTAACGGTTTGTCGAACGTGGTGCGGACATAGCGTTTCTGCAGCTGTGTCGTGGCAAACGGCACTTTCACGTTCATCAGCGTATCGACGGGATGACCGCCATTGACCACAGGCCACGCACCCTCCTTCCATTCTACGGGAGCCAAGTAGGTCTCGCGCCCTAAGTGATGGTATGCGCCTCCATAGTTACGGTAAGCCAGAAAGACTATCCACCAGGAGCCATCCCCAGCCTGTACGAAGTCGCCGTGTCCCGTACCCTGGATGGGGTTCGTCTGTCCGGCCATGGAGCAATGAGTCAGCAGCGGATTATGGGGATTGGCCTCGTATGGACCGTCAATCTTCTTGCTACGGGCAATGGTCAGGCTATGCGCCATCTCAGTGCCACCCTCGGAAATCAGCAGATAGTAATAGCCATCCTTTTTGTACAGATGCGGACCTTCCGGATAGCGGCCACCCGTTCCCTGCCACAAGGCCTTGCCCGGCGTCAGCTGCTTGCCACTCTTGGGGTCTATCTGGCACAGCATGATGGTGTTGTCGGGATTGCTGACCATGTAGCACTTGCCGTTTTCAAAATACAGAGACGGGTCGATGCCCTGCTGCTCCAGCCATACGGGCTCGCTCCACGGTCCACGCGGGTCTTTGGCCGTCACCATAAAGTTACCGCCGTTGCCGACGTTGGTGGTAATCATGTAATAAGTGCCGTTGTGGTAACGGATGGTAGGCGCATAGATGCCTAACCATGACGTAGCGCCCTTGAGCGGCAGCTGCGACTGCCGGTCGAGCACATTGCCAATCAGTTCCCAGTTCAATAAATCTTTGGAGTGATAGACAGGCACCCCAGGAAAGTACTGAAACGACGAATTCACAATATAGAAGTCATCGCCCACTCTACAAATGCTGGGGTCGGGATGGTAACCTGGGATAATGGGATTACGATACTGTGCAGAAGCACTCTGTCCCATGATTATCAAGACTGTCACCAGTAACAGAATTCTTTTCATGATTCAGCCATCAATGGTTTGCGACTGCAAAAGTACGAAAAAAAAGCATACGTTCCAAACTTTCCGGCACAAAAAAAGGGGCTTCGCTAAGCCCCAACCTTTGTTAACCTTAAATCTAATACTATGAAAAACACGGTGCAAAGTTAATTCGTTTTTTGCTTATACGCAAATTTTGCACCTTTTTTATAGTGTAAACTCTACATTTTATTGACATAAATCAAAAGCTTTCTTGTTCTTTTACAACAAGTTACAGTTCTGAGATGCCGCCGACGCCACTGCGTGACAAATTCTTTTCCTGAGGGTTGCCGCCATATTTCAGCGAACCGACACCGCTCACATCGCCCTTGATACTTTCCGTGGCGTAGCAATTGATGCCGCCAACGCCGCTAACGATGGCTTTTACCGATTTGGCCGTGAGTTTCTCGGCTTTGATGCTGCCAACGCCACTGCACTTCAGGTCAGCACGTTCGGCTTCTCCCTTCAGTTCCATGCTGCCAACGCCACTACACTCTGCATCCAGACGGCCGACAACAAGTCCAGAGAGGAACATGGAGCCTACTCCTGAGTTCTCCACATCAAGCTCATCCGCCGTCAGACGGTCTATCTCCACATTGGCGACGCCCTCGTTCTCCAATTTCCTGAGAATAGGCGCATAGACGGTGATGTCTACATTCGCCGCCTCGATGTTGACACTCTTCTTGAATTTCACGTCCAGTTCACGGTCCTTCACCTCGAAGCGGAACAAGTCAACATAGTTTTCCGGAGCCGAAAGGACTACCCGGTAATCTTCGTCCTTTCCCTGAATGAACTTCACGTTGGCCACCACGTCGACATCCACCTCTTCGAATGCCGGCTGGCGGTATTCCTTCTTCACGATCTTGCCGTCGGGTGCTATCCTACGGCCATCGCCAAAACTCACCTTGCATGCCGAAAGCATCAGTGTACACAACAATACAAAAAATACAGTCTTCTTCATCGCTTACTTACTTTTATTGATTGAACTTTTTATCAGTTAGACGTATAAAACGGGCCAGAAGTTGCAGCATGTTGAAAATTTTTTCGGGGCAGTGAGAAAAGAAAAAGAACAATGTGATAAATTCAGTCCGAAGGCGTCGGACTACCAGTCCGTAGCGGTACGGACTCACAGTCCGTAGCGGCGCGGACTCACAGTCCGCAGCCTTCGGACTATTTCAAACAAGCGCCATTTTTTGACACAGTGCCTCCGTCTCGGCAAAAAAAAAGAATGAATTCTTTTGTTTTGCTCTCGACTTTTCGTAACTTTGTAAGATTTCTCAGCTTTTCTTTATATAAAGGCAGTTTAGGGGATTGAGGAAAAACTGGGTTACGAATTGGAGACCGTACTCAATTCCACATTCTGCTATAAACTGCATCAAAGAACACCCGACGCTGAGCCAGCAACCATTTGTGACTCATCATCGAGTGCAAAGTTACGAATAAGTGAGCAAAATACCAAATTTATTTGAGTATTTTCGAACGTGAGTAACTTCGAGACATCGTCTCAAAGGTAATCATTTCTTTTTGAAAGAACCAAATCCAGACTCAACTTTTTCTTCTGAGCTTGCTCCTCGCTCACAAAGCAGATTGCGGCATCTTTACTGGCACTTGCCAAAAAGGTGCAAAGGTAAGAGGCTACGTCCTTCTATCGAAATAATATGCTGATTTTTCTTATGTTTCGTTTTATTTTACTACCTTTGCACACATAATTCATAACAGATAGATTACCTATGGCAAAGATTAATGTCCAGAATACAGAGATAACCGTCGTATCACACAATGACGATGACTACATTTCGCTGACCGATATGGCTCGTAGTCA
>JAFYDA010000058.1 GCA_017545045.1 Prevotella sp.
CACGAATCGCACGAATAACACGAATAATTTTTCAAACACGGATGGAATGGATTCTGTGTTCCGCTATAGGCCGGAGGCGCACGACAGGGAGCATTGTCTGGAGGTGCAGCTGCCGTTCTTGCAAAGGATGTTTAAAGAGGTGCCGCCCATTGTGCCGATAGTTATTTCAACGAATGATTACGATAAACTGAAGCGGCTCTCTCATGTGCTGAAGCCGTATTTTACGGACGAGAACCTCTTTGTGATTAGCAGCGACTTCTCGCACTATCCGTCGTATGAGGATGCCTGCGTGGTGGATGCACGGACGGGCAAGGCCATTGAGACGGGCGACGTGGAGGAGTTCATTGCGACCATCAACGCTAATGCACGAAGTGGCAAGCGGAATCTGGCGACGAGTGCCTGTGGTGAGTTTGCCATCATCACACTGATGCTGATGCTCGACAGCCAGTACGAGGTGAAGCACCTGATGTACCAGAACTCAGGCGACATCGATAATCACGACCATAGCCGCGTGGTGGGCTATCACTCGTTTGCCATCCTGCGAAAGGATAGCACGAGTTTCACCCTTTCTGATGCTGACAAGAAAGCGTTGAAAGAGATAGCTTTTAACAGCATCCGCGATTCTTTGGACGGCAAGCCTATTGCGAAGAATTCTTCACTCTTCACTCTTCACTTAAACAAAGGTGCGGTGCCTTCGTCTCGTTGCATAAGCACGGCCGTTTACGTGGTTGCATCGGACATTTTGGCGAGGACTATCCGCTGCACGAGATCGTAGCTGAGATGGCGCGGGCGGCAGCCTTTGAGGACCCACGGTTTATGCCAGTTACTCGCGATGAACTGAATGACCTCGACATCGAGATTTCCGTGCTCACACCCATGCGTCACATAAAGAGTCTGGACGAGTTTGAACTGCATCGTCACGGCATCTATATCAAGAAAGGTTACCGCAGCGGCACGTTTCTGCCGCAGGTGGCCGACGAGGTGAACTGGACGAAGGAGGAGTTCGTGGGACATTGTTCGCAGGACAAGGCTGGACTGGGCTGGGACGGCTGGAAGGACGCTGAACTCTACGTTTACGAAGCGATTGTATTCTAAGTGAAGAATGAAGAGTGAAGAGTGAAGAATTTGCTACCGCTGTAAGAGAAGATGGAATGCAGATATTATAGGCGATTGGAGGACGGACGGGTGGAGTGTATGCTCTGTCCACACCATTGCCGGATTGCCGAGGGCAAGACGGGTATTTGCCGTAGTAGGCGGAATCAAGGTGGCGTGCTTGTGAGCGAGGTGTATGGTAAGCCTTGTTCGTTGGCCATCGATCCGATAGAAAAGAAGCCGCTGTACCATTTCCATCCAGGAACGACGTGTCTGTCGCTGGCTTGTACGGGCTGCAACTTCCGTTGCCTGAACTGTCAGAACCACGATATTTCGCAAGCCGCGCCCGCCGATGTCGATCATTACGAGCTGTTGCCAGAGGATGTCGTTGCGTTGTGCCTAAAGCACCATTGTCCAGGCATCGCCTACACCTATACCGAGCCGCTGACCTATCTCGAATATATCATCGATTGTGCCCGACTGGCGCATGAGGCAGGCATTTGGAACATCCTCGTGACGGCGGGCTACGTCTGTCAGGAACCGCTAAGCGACCTGTTGCCGTATCTCGATGCTGCTAACATTGACCTCAAGTCGTTCAGCGACGACATATATAATAAGGTAAGCGGAGGACATCTTCAGCCTGTCCTCGACACCATCCTCGCTATGAAGCAGGCCGGCGTGTGGGTGGAAATCACCAACCTCGTCATCCCAGACGTTAATGACGATATAGATATGATTCGCCAGATGTGCCGATGGCTTGCAGAAAAAGGCCTCGCTGAGGCTCCTTTGCATTTCAGCCGTTTCTTCCCCCGCTACAAGATGCAGGACACGCCTCCCACACCCATCGCGACGCTAAAGGCTGCCAAGCGGATAGCCGAGGAAGAGGGCATCAAGTATGTATATTTGGGGAATGTATGAATAATAAAGAATGCTGACAGAAAAGACGATGGAAAAGCTGCGGATACTCGCAGAGTCGGCGAAGTACGACGTGTCGTGCTCGTCGAGCGGCACTGTGCGCAAAGGTAAGCAGGGTATGGTAGGCTCGACGGTAGGTGGTGTGGGTATCTGCCACTCGTTTGCCGACGACGGACGTTGCATCTCGCTGCTGAAGGTGATGCTGACGAACTACTGCATGTACGACTGCGCCTACTGCATCAACCGCCGAAGCAACGACATCAAGCGGGCGACGCTCTCCGTCAGCGAACTGGAGGAGATTACGATGGAGTTCTATCGTCGCAATTACATCGAGGGACTGTTTTTATCCAGCGGCGTGGTGCGCAATCCCGACTACACGATGGAGCGGCTCACTGCCATTGCTCGCGATCTCAGGACGGTGCATCGCTTCAACGGCTACATCCACCTGAAAAGCATCCCAGGCTGTTCGCAGGAACTGTTGAACGAGGCCGGGCGTTATGCCGACCGCATGAGCGTGAACATCGAGATACCTAAAGAGGAGTCGCTGAAACTGCTCGCACCCGAGAAAGACCACAAGAGCGTGTTCCAGCCCATGAAGCTCATCCAGCAGGGCGTGCTGGAAAATAAAGAGGACCGCAAGAAATATCGCTATGCACCAAGGTTTGTGCCTGCGGGACAATCGACGCAGATGATTGTCGGCGCCACGAAGGAGACGGACAAGGATATCCTCACGATGTCGTCAATGCTCTATGGCCAGCCCACGATGCGGCGCGTGTATTATTCGGGCTACGTCAGCGTCAACACCTACGACCCACGACTACCCGTGCTGAAGCAACCGCCATTGGTGCGCGAGAACCGGCTGTATCAGGCTGACTGGTTGTTGCGATTCTACCACTTCAGCGTCGACGAGATCGTCGACGAGATGCACGCGAACCTCGACCTCGAAGTAGACCCGAAGTTGGCGTGGGCGCTCAAACATCCGGAGGCGTTCCCCGTGGATATCAATACGGCCGACTACGAGCAGCTGCTCCGCGTTCCTGGCCTCGGCACCAAGTCGGCTTGGCTCATCGTGAACTCCCGCCGCTTCAACCGCCTCACCTCCTACGACCTGAAGAAGATGGGCGTGGTGATGAAGAAAGCCAAGTACTTCATCACCTGCAATGAACTCACCTCGCAGTTTTCGCAGCCCATCGTCGGCATCAACGAACTTCACCCTGAGCGCCTCCGTCCCCTGCTCATCAGCAAGGCCCAACAAAAGCGCGCTGCCGCTGAAAGGCAACTCTCCTTCGATTTCAAGGACGATACAGAACAATAAAATCATATAAATGCACAACTATTTCTATAACGTATGGATGCTAAACGAATATTGAATTATCTGAAACAGCTGATGACCAACAACAACCGCGAGTGGTACTGGGCCAATAAGGCAGAGTATGATGCCGTCAGGGCCGACTTTGAGGAGGGTGTGAAGCTGGCGATTGGAAGGATAGCGAGCTTCGATCCGTCGGTTGCCCATCTGAGCGTGAAGGACTGCACCTACCGCTTCAATCGCGACACACGATTTTCGAATGACAAGTCACCCTATAAGAACCACTTGGGGGCTTACATCGCCGCTCACGGCAAGAAGGCGCTACACGGAGGCTATTACCTGCACCTGGAGCCAGGCCATTGTATGGTGGCCTGTGGCAACTACTGGTTGCCCACAAATATCCTGACCTCATGCAGAAACGAAATCATGGCCAATGCCGACGATTGGCTGAAATGTGTGGAGAACAAGGCATTCCAGAAATATTTCGGAAGTCCGCAAGCCGGCAGTTTCAAGACGCCTACGGACGTCTCCTCGTGGGACCAGCCACAGGGCTTTGGACTGGAAAGGCTGAAGACCTGTCCCTCGGGATTTCCTCGCGAATGGGCACACATCGAGTACCTGCGAATGAAGGACTACTGCTGTTGGCACCAGGTTCCTGACGACTTCTACCAAGGCGAAAAATGGCTTGACGAGATGGAGTCCATGTTCAAAACCGCCAAGCCCATGATGGACTTCATCAATTCGGTCATCGACGATTACGAGTAATCGGATGCCGATAAATGTATGTTTAGATAACTTTCTCATGCTCAAGAATGCAAATTTATTTGTATTCTCTTCGCTTAGTCGAAATTTTGCACTATCTTTGCATGCTGACAATCTACAAAAAGGATATATGAGCAGAAACGTATTAGGCCGTTTGACTATGGTGGTGACGATTGCTGCCGCCTTATTCCTGTCAGGATGTGGGAACGACTCCAAAGAGCAGGAAAGGCTGCGTAAGGAAGCAGAAGATATCGTGAACGAGGCTTATGAGGTCAGAGACTATCAGCGAATCATAGAACTTGTGGACAGTTTAAAACAGCAGGGAAGCATAGCGGAGGGCAATGCCTGCTACTGGTTGGGCATTGAGCATTGTGAATTCCTCGATGTCAAGGAGGCCAATGCCCCTATCGGACTATGGCCCGACCTGGAATATGTGGGCGAAGAGATGGACCTGCCCAGCGACAGTATGATGCTGCTCTACACCGACGGTCTGAACGAGGCCGAGAACCGCCAACAGGAACAGTACGGCGACGACCGCATTGTTGAGCTGCTCACCTCGTTGTCTGCCAGCAGTCGCCGCGACATGGTCGAGGCCCTCAAGACCGACACCGACCGTTTCCGAGATGGTGCAGAACCCAACGATGACCTCACCATGCAGGCCGTCCATGTGAGCAAATCCTAAGGAAAAGACAATAACAATTCAAATAATAACTAACATGAAGAAAGTAATCATTTGCTTAATGCTGGCGATGATGTCAGTAGCCGGATACGCTCAGAGCGTTGTCGGCAAGTGGGTAACAGAAGGTGGTGATTCTCAGGTAGAGATTTACCAGAGTGGTGACAAGCTAAACGGCAAGATTGTCTGGCTGAAGAAAGGCGACGGCCAGCTCGACGTCCACAATCCAGACAAGAAACTACAAAGCCGCAAACTCGTTGGTGTCAACATCCTGACGGGTCTCACTAAGAAAGGCGACAAGTGGGAAGGCGGCAAGATCTACAATCCCAAGAATGGCAAGACCTACAAGTGTTCCATCTGGCTCGACGGCAACAACCTGAAGGTTCGCGGCTACGTCGCCATGTTCTACGAAACCCAGACTTGGACTAAAAAGTAAAGTCGCGCCCCACGAGCGATCTGGAAATGAGCAAAGGTTTTCTCTATTTCATCTGTGCCGTTTCGGCCATGGGTGGTTTGCTGTTCGGCTACGACTGGGTGGTCATTGGCGGTGCTAAGCCGTTTTATGAACTCTACTTCGGCATTGGTAATTCTCCCGTGATGCAGGGTGTGGCTATGACTACGGCACTGATTGGCTGTTTGGTAGGCGCGATGGTGGCTGGATGGGCAGCTGATAAATACGGTCGTAAACCCTTGTTGATGGTGTCGGCGGTACTCTTTACGGTGTCGGCCATCGGCACGGGGCTGTTTTCGGACTTCACCTTATTTAATATTGCGCGCTTCATTGGCGGTGTAGGCATTGGTGTGGCGTCAGCCTTGGCACCGATGTATATTGCGGAGGTTAGCCCGACGGAGATTCGCGGACGCATGGTAAGTCTGAACCAAATGACCATTGTACTGGGAATACTGGCTGCGCAGATAGTTAATATGCTACTGGCGCGGGATACGTCCATAGCCGCAGAGCAGGCGTGGAATGTTGAGTGGGGGTGGCGTTGGATGTTCTGGGCCGAAACGTTGCCAGCGGCGCTGTTTTTGGTCATGGTTTTTGCGATACCTGAGAGCCCAGTGTACTTGAAGCTGAAGGTTGCAACGAAATCGCAGCATACGAAACAGGAGGCCGGACTACGAGAACTGTTTCAAAGCAAGTATAGCCGCGTATTGCTGTTGGGATTGGTGATTGCCGTATTCCAGCAGTGGTGTGGTACGAACGTTATTTTCAACTATGCGCAGGAAATTTTCGTGGGTGCAGGCTTCGATGTGGACGGCATGTTCATCAATATTGTCATAACGGGCATTGCCAACGTCATTTTTACGATCGTGGCACTCTATACCATTGAGAAGTGGGGGCGCAG
>JAFYDA010000059.1 GCA_017545045.1 Prevotella sp.
AGCCCGCCGCCACGGTCTATCCCGTCGGCGACAATGCCGTCAGCGAGGTGCAGGCCGCGCTCTCTGAGTTCGACGACTTCGTATTCTTCAACGGCAGTCCCCTCTTGGATGTCCTGCCGATGCTGAAGGCCGCCGGCAAGCACGTCTATACCTTCGATGCCTACGGCGAGTTCCTCGACGAGCTCATTACGGGCAGCGGATCCATCAAGGGCATTATGGCGCAGAACACGTTCGGCATGGCCCGCAAGGCCGTGGAGGCCGTACTGGCCAATGCCAAGCAGGGCGAGATGGTGCCCACGTTCTACATCACCGAGGATAACCTGGACGATGCGAACGTGAAGCCCTTCCTCGAGTTCTACAACATTCCCGCCGCCATTGACAACCTCGGCGAGAAGATTCTCGGCAAGTGGATTGAAACAGAGGTAGAAGGACGCCCAGCACTGACCAACGAAAAGGCGGTCACCACCTTCGTCTCGGCCACCAAGGCGCTCTTCAGTTCGTCTTTACCCGACTACACGGAGAAACAAGCCAAATGGAGTGACCGTCGTGAGTATGCTGTCAAGATTACCGGCAATAAGGTGAGTTTGACCGGCCATCCCGAGTCCGATCCGACAATTACGCTGATAGAGGATTTCTTCATCTCGTCGGTCACCGCCACCGAGATCGTTTGCAGGCACAGGCACACAACCATCCGTGGCGGTCAGGGCGACGTTAGCTTCAACGAGCAGAACGTCCGACTGACGAAGGCCGACATCGACTACCGCCAGGACGTCATTGGAACCTGGGAGGGTAAGAACTCCGAAGGTTGGAATGAGCGCTGGGAAATCAAGGCCGACGGCACCTACGTTTACTCACGCAAGGTGGGCGACGGTGACTGGGAGCTGATGGTTGATATCTTTAATCAGTACGTCGTTGACGGCTACATGTTCTACGCCCGCTGGAAGAACGACACCGAAGGCGAGCAGCGCCAGTGGTGGGAGATCGAATCCATCCAAAACGGCGTGATGAAGTGGAAGTCGCTGCGCCAGAACGCCGACGGCACCACCTTCACCGCCACGGTAGAAATGGAAAAGATTCAGTGAACTAAAAAGATAATGTATAACAATTAAAAACAACGCGATTATGAAAAAGATTTTTCAATGGGCGATGGCCGCAGCCCTGATTTGCGGCGCAAGTGTGTTTACATCGTGTACAAACGACACAAGTGATAACCCCACGGAGCAGGCGAAGAAGAACCGCAAGGAGTTCATCAAGCACACGCGACAGAACCTGAAGGAAGTGGCCGAGAACCTGAACTTCTCAACGTGGAACTCGATTAACTATTTCAACAAGTACGTCAACCAGTATCTGGTGCTCAACGATGACTTCGACAAGACCATCAGCCGCACCTTCGGACAGGAAATCCAGAAGACAATGGAGGTTTTGCCCGCAGACGTTGCCGAAAGGACGGGCAAGAAGTATGGAGCTACCGTCAACCTGGCCGACTTCGACTACATCTTCACCGCCACTCAGACGGGCTTCGACGTGACGCCCAACACGGAGGACGGCCTGATAGTAGAGCTCACAAATCCGACCGCTCCCGAGCAGTCAGTCCGCATCAGCATCAAGGGCAGTGGCGAGGAGTATGATCTTAAAGCCGAGCGTATGAGCAACGACTCCGTGGGCGTCGTCGTTAAGATTCCTGCCCGCTACGACTTCACGTTCAGCACCAAGCAGAACGACGCATGGGTTGAAAACATAACAGTATGCACCGAGCTGACTGTCGCAATTGATCCTAATAAGCCTGAATATTTGCCTGCCTATGCTGCCGACATCAGGAAGGATGCCTGGAACCTGAAGGGCACCATCAAGACATCCATCCCGGGCGACGCCGTCGAGGCAGTGTTCAACATCGGTCAGGATCCCAGCACCCACAAGTCAGGCCTGACCCTCGACTACACGCACAACGGCAAGAAGATGATCGGCCTGACGGCTGAGATGTCGAACATGAACGGCCTGACCGACCTCTCGGGTCTGACCAGCAGCAACAGCATCATGGACGTGATGCAGGCCATCATGCTGGGCAACAGCATCGACAATCTGCAGATCACGCTGCTCGACGACCTGACCACCACCGTCAAGGTGACCGACTGCCAGAAGGTGCTGGTGCTGCAGAGCGAGATGGCCCACGCCCGCCGCAGCTACGCCGACCAGCAGACCATCGAGGGCTACGTCAGCCAGCTGAACCAGCTCATCAGCGGCTCGATGACCTGCGCTCATCAGAACATGGAGATTCCCATGCGCCTCGCAACGACCAAGATCGGTGTTGACTGGTGGGCAGCTCCCGCTCTGAACTTCGCCGACGAGAACGGCTACGTGCCCCTCACCGAGATGCTCGACAAGGAGTCGCTGGAGTACGGCCTGAACATCATCGACCACGCCGCCGCACCCATGCAGCAGACCATCGTCACCGTGCGCCAGCTGATGCAGGCCCTGCAGAAAATGCAGAACGCCTTCTTCACATCGATGAACGGAAAGTAAATCACCCCCATGCCGTCGAGGGGTCGACTCCCTCGGCGGCAACAAAGACAAATTAAAATCCCCGGTGGGAAAAAAGAAACAACAATATAAATAATGTGTAATATGAAAAAGATTTTTCAATGGGCGATGGCCGCCATCCTGATTTGCGGCGCAAGTGTGTTCACGGCATGTTCCAGCAACGACGACAACCCCGCTGAGGGTGGCACGCCGGGCATCGCCATGATAGTGAAGAGCGGTCAGATTGACTACTGGCGTCAGATTGAGACCGCGTTCCGCGGCATCTGCCAGGAGAAGGGCCTGGAGGCCTACTACTACGCCACCACCAGCGACAACGCCTACCAGGAGCAGGCGAGTGCGGTGAAGGAACTGCGCAA
>JAFYDA010000060.1 GCA_017545045.1 Prevotella sp.
ATACCGCAGCGGTTTCTCTGATCCAAAATATTTCAGCAAGTGCTTCAAGAAACTCACAGGCATGACGCCTACCGAGTTTCAGAATCCCCAGTGATTACTAATCTTCTTCCCAAAGTTCAAACTCTCGACTTAATGTCTCGTAATCACTGTTTGCGTTTCCTTTTATTCCACTACCTAAGGCAGAGCCAGCCAGAATACTATTGCTCAGGGGAGAAAATTACTCCATAAAATCATTAAAACCATCTGTGCCGAAGTCGAAATCATTGCTGAAGTCGAACTCGCGAACGAGGTTGTCTGCGGGGTCGTCACCGATGGCAATGTCGTCGCTGACGGCATCACCGATGAGCGAACCGGCCAAAAGCGGCGTGGCGTACTGGAGCGTGTAACACGCTGCGGTGGGGGTGATATAGGTCTTTTTCATCATGATGTATTTCTATTACTTGACTACAGTCTTTTTACCGTTAATGATATAGATGCCCTTCTTGAGTGATGTTGCCGACAGGCTGTCAGCTGCTACCTGTCGGCCCTGTAGGTCATAGATGGGCTTGTTTCCTTTCTCTGCAGCTGTTTTCTGATTTAATATGCCTGTTGCTTCCATGGCCATGCCGTGGATGGTGAGGTCGCTCAGACAGATGGTCTTGCCAGAAGCGGCGCCATTGTACCAGGGATAGATGCGAACCAACAGCTGCTCGCCTTCCTTCAGAGTAACGACGGGAGTTGCCTCGATGTACTGCGGGTTGTTGGCTGGCATCTTCTTCATTTCGAAGATGGTGGTACGTGTCTCGAAATTGTCGGTGGAGTAATACGCATGACAGCATATACCGTTGCCGCCGCAACCTGCAGCAAAGAGACTGAGCTTGTCGATTTTCAGTTCTGTGCCCACAGCAGCCGTGATGCCCCACTGGATATAGCGGGCAGGGTTGTCGTCAATCTCGTCGGCAGGCCATGCACCACCAACGATGAGGTCGCGCTGCATCTTGCGGCTGGCATCGTAGCCAGTCCACTCGGGCCATACGGTGGCACTATTGGGATTGGCATAACGTTGAACCTCCATGCCTTCGAAAGTCTGGTCGATGGCTGTAGCAGGACCTGTCAGCGTGTAGCTGTCGTCTTTCTCCAGACGCCAGTAGGCATTGACCTCCGTACCGCCCTCCAGTGAGATGGCTGTAGCGCTGACGGGAACGTTCACCTGCTTGTCGCCCTGTGTGACGGTAATGGTGCCACTGACGGCGCCCTTCTGCGTCAGCGTCAGTTGGGCGTAGAAGGTCTGCACCAGTGTAGAGGCGGCATAATTGACGGTGAGCGTCTGCTGCCAGTCGGTCTTGTTGGTCGATAGCAGAATGCCCTCGGTAGCCGTGACGGTAGCAGTGCCAGCCTCGGGAGTGAGACCGAAGCCGCTGATGGTAAATTCCTTCTGCAGCGTCTGACCGACATAAGCCTCGCCGAAGTCGCCCGTGGCAGGAGCCACCGTAATGTCGACAGGCAGCGTGATATTGTCGGCCATGATGCCCTGTGCCTTCATCAGCCGGGCACATTCGCGAGCCACCAGCAGGGCACCGGTGGTATTGAAGTGGGTAGAGCCGTCGCCGTCGAAGAGGTATTCATGACACTTGGCGTCGCCATAGCTCTCGTAGAGCGCTGCCGTGGCGGTAGTGAGGTCGATGAATGCCACCCCCTTCTCGCTGGCCAACTGCTGCGAATGATAGCCATAGTCCATGGTATGGTCATCAGCAGGAACCTTGTTGCCCGTGGTGGGACCATCGGCAGTGAGGATGCTGAACGAGTCGCCCAGGTCGTGACGGCCGTTGCGTTTGATTTTGCCGTCGCTGCCGAAATAGCTGCGGCAGACGGGAGAGCAGACAATGGGTGTGGCTCCCATGGCAATGGCCTCGTCGACCATCTTACCCAGATATTCCTTATAGGTGGTAGAGGGTATGGTGCCACGCTGGTCGACAGCCTTGGCTGCCTCCATATCGCCCTTGTTGACATAGTAGTTGTAGAGCTCCACGCCGTCCATGCCGCCGTTTTTCTCGTCGTTATGACCGAAGGTGATGATGACGTAGTCGCCAGCCTCGACATTTTTCTTGGCAGTCTGCCACAGTTCATTGTAGCCTCCGCGCGAGTCGCGACCGCCCTTGGCATAGTTGATGCTTGTCCAGCCGTTGGTGAGGAAATTGCCGAAGTACATACCCCAGCCACGGGTGACGGTGGCCGACTCGTCGTAGTTGGCCATGGTGGAGTCGCCCAGCGTGTGCACCTTCTTAGCCTGCACCATGACGGTGCTGGCCAGAAGCGTACATAACAGGAATACTACTATTCTGATCGTTTTCATATTGTTGGTTGTTTATTTTACAATGTGTTTCTTGCCGTTCACAATGTATAAACCCTTTGGCATTTGACCATTTGACCATTTACTATTTACAATCTTGCGGCCCTGCAGGTCGTAATAACTCTTAATTCTTAACTCTTCACTCTTAACTGCATCTTTGATGCCCGTTGTCTCTCCAAAGTCGATAAGGATGCGGGCCTCTGTGCTCTGTGCCGAGAGGTAGGCGCGGTAGGGATTCACCTGCTGGGG
>JAFYDA010000061.1 GCA_017545045.1 Prevotella sp.
TACCATCTCTCATCTGCAAGCAGTGTACAAAAAGCAGCGCAGATATTGGTAGATAAACAACTCGTCACCCAGCAACAAGGAGTTTATGAAGTATATGACAAATTCTTTGCTGAATGGATTCGTGCACAGTAGGGTTCAAATGTGAACCTGTGTCATATAAAAAAAAGAGCCAGCCCGAAGGTTGACTCTTTTAATGATTTTCCATCAGCAGCCATGGTCTTAGGATTTTTCTCTAAAGTCATTCTTCGCTTCTCTGAACCTTTGCCGTCGCATTCCCATCCTTGTCGAAAGTGAGGGTGACAACCTGGTTCTCCCTCCCTTCGTTGATTAAGATGGCCACTTTGCTGGCCACACCATCAGCGGTTTTTGGATTGTCGTAGGATTTAAGGTCGGTGAGCTTCTTTCCAGCGGCATTGTAAAGCGACGGGTAGTAGAAGTAGCCTTTGCTGTAAGTGAAGCGAGGCAGGTCGTCGATGTTCTGGGCGAGGGTCACCGTGGATTTTAAGGTGAAGGTGCAGGGCAGGTCGCTGGTCACAATCTTGCTCGCAGAGTAGATCTTCAGGGCTTTGTTGTATACCATGTTGTCCTTGGTGAGCTTGATGGGCGTGCCGAAGCTTGTTCCGTCGCCGTAAGCAATCTCCAGGTTGCAGTAATTCACCATGTCCTCGGTGAAGTGGAATCCGAGGTCCACGGCCACGGTCTTAGGCGTGTTGTCGTCGACCACAGGCTGGACGTTGTCCTTGTCGTCGTCTCCGCAGGAGGTTAATACTGTTGTTGTTATTGCGCAGCAGAAGAAGAAGGTGAGCACCATTCTTCCGGCTGCGAGCGTCATCATAATCTTTTTCATTGTTGTGTTTGTTTAAAGGTTCTTATTAAATTACTTGCTGACTATCTTCTTTCCTTTCCGTACATAGATACCAGACTGATGCGGGCGCTGGGCGTTCACACGCAGGCCGCTTAATGTATAAGTAGCCTCATCGTCGGAGCGCAGGGCGGTTGCTGGGCTGATGCCGACGGAAACGGGAGCCATGGCCACGGGGATGACCTTTTCGAACTGCTGACTGCCATTGAAATGGATGGTGACCTTCAGTTTAAAGGTGTTGTCGCCCTCTGTTGAATCAGCCTCGCCCTCGTTTGTCTGATTGTCTTCGTCGCCCTCCGTCAGCTTGGCTGTGTCAATCTTCGTCCAGTCGAGGTCCCAGTCACCCTTGTAGTGCAAATCCTTGGTGGCCAGCGTGTCACTGACGAGGATGAGCGAGTCGGTCATCAGTGTGTCTTTCAGCTCCTTGTCCTTGAACAGGGTGGCGAAGACGCGGATGGTGGGCTCGACATCGGGGTTCACGGCACCGATGTGCGGGTAGCGGTAGTCCATGGTCATTGTCATACGCCCGCTCTTGTCCTTGGCCAAGTCGTAGGCTTCCTTGTCGAGCGTGACGGTGGCGCGCAGCGTGTCCTCCACCGTGATGTAGATATCGCGCCCCTCCACAGCCGTCCAGTTGGTCTCGTAGCGGAGGACATACAAGCCCGGCTCAGGCTTCTCCATCTTCACCGTCACGGTATCGATGCCGGCGAGCAGCGGATGGGCCTCGTCCTTCAGCTTGAGGAGCGGGTAGCGCTGCTTGTCGAGTTCGTATGCTGTAGAGTCCGTCTCCATCCGGAACAGTGTGACGTCGGCATACTCCTCGCCTGACAGGCTGTTGATGTCGTAGGGGTAGCCGGTGTTGAAGAAAGCAGTGACCTGGACATCGTTGCCCACTTTCACCACATTATCGCCAACGATGCGGATGGTGGGGTTGTCATAGACCGTCACCGGCTCCTCCTTGTCGATATTCAGGAAGTCGATGAAGCAGCCGAACACATACTCACCACCCCGGGCCAGGTCAAAGCTGGCTGAAAACGGTGCATCTCCGCCCGATGAAGATATGAAAATGTAATCTCCGATAGCTTCATCTAGTTCTTTAGTGAAATCATAGCGTTTGATTTCGCGGCCATATACATCTTTGAACCAAGTCTCGCATCTCTTCAGCTCGACTTCTGGAATGTCATCCTCATCATCGTTCTCAATACGCAAGGCAAAAATCATGCTCTGGATTCCCGCCCAGTTCTGCTCACCGTAATAGTTCTCGAAATTGAAGTCGGTGGTGAACTTCTTTAGTGTACGGATGCCAAGCTCCTTCACCATGAAGTATTTGCTCACGTCGGGAGTCTGTGCCACGGCCTCTCCCGTTACCATTGCTGTGCAGATTAAGGCAACTGCAAGCGTCATTAGAATTTTTTTCAATTTGCTTTTTTTGTTTAAAATAATTAATATGAATGTTATAATACAGGTAATTCGGACATGTCGCCCCAGAGCTTGGGCATTCTGAATTTTGCGTTCATCTTCTTCGTTTTTGGAGTTACACAATTCCTGCATTCTTCATCATCTGGCGCAGTTCCATGTTCTCATCAATGAACTGTTTCAGGTGGGCATTGTTGTCATTGATACGCCACCGCTGGTAAACAATGATGACCACGAGAGCGAGCACCACCACGATGATGGCGGCGGCGAGAACTACGGCGATGACAAATGATGCTGCCATTTTGAGCTGTTTTTTAGTTTTGACGGTGCAAAGAAACAAAAAGTCAGTGAAACGGATGTCTCGCTGGCGGAAAAATATGTCTCAAATCTGGGAAATCTTCATTTAACCCCATTTCATCGATGATTTTTCATCTCTCATCTTTCATCTCTGATCTGCCTATACTCCGTGGGCGTCATACCATACGCGTTTCGGAAGAGGCGGGCGAGAGTGGCGCGGCTGGGTATGCCGGAGAGTTCGCCGATGATGGCAATGGGTTCATTGGTGGTCTTCAGCAGGCGGGTGACGTGTTCCAGACGGTAGCGGTTGATGAAGTCGCCGACGCTCTCTCCGTGCGAACACTCGTGGATGGCCTGTCCAAGATATTTGGTGTTGGTGCCCAGCATCTGCGCCAAGGAGTCGCGGTTCAGCGCCTTGTCGGTGTAAGCTTGCTGCTCGTCCATCAGCGTACAGATACGGCGATAGAGTTGCTGATTGGCAGTCAGCTCAGCCTCGGACATTGTCTGCAGCTGTGCCATCTCGTGCTGCTGCTCCTGCCGATTCAGCTCGATCTTCTCGTAGAGCTTGCGGTTCTTCGCCGCTAACACTTTATTATATTTATACGTGCGACGGAGGAAGAAAATTATGAGCAAGATGATGATGGCAGCAGCAATGATGATGAGGCGATGTAAGGAAATCGTAAACCGTAAATCCTTCAATTGTAAATCACGTTCGTGTATCTGGTAGATGACTGCCAACTCTGCAGCATTACTCCGTTCTTGCCACACGAGGGCAGAGTCGATGGCGGCAAACGCCTTGTCGGCAGTAGCTAACGCTTCGGCGATGACGCCGGTCTTGCGATTGGCCGCATAGCGCGGGGCGAGACATTCGCTGATCTTATCGAAGGTCATGCGTGCGCTGTCGGCGGCAGCGTAGGTGGTGTCGAGGCGGGCGTACATGTCGGCGGCCTCAGCATAGCGTCCGGCAGCCATCAGATAGCCGGTGGCGTTCTCGATACACGACGGGTTATCGAGCTGTCTCTGCGGGATGGCATCATAAATGGCAGCAGCATCCTTGGCGCGGCCCGTAGCCTCCAGGTACTGGGCCTTGTACAGGGACAGAAGCCCGTTGTGCTCCAGAATAATCAGTGAGTCGCCAACGCCCAACCGCTCACAGGCGCGGAATTCCTCTTCGTAGCGACTTAGCCACTTTCCAGCCTCGTCGTATTCTCCTATCTGGAAGAAGGCCCAGAAGATGTCGCTGCACATTATGGCCAGGTTGAAGTCGCCCTTCTCCTCGCCGCCCAATACGTTCAGCTGCTGCTCGTAGGCCTTGCCGAAGGTCTGCTTCGCCGCCTCGGGCATCGCCAGTTGCAACTGACATTGTGCCATCAAGGAGAGAAGAAACGCTTGGGGTACGCGAGGGAAGTCTCCATTGTCCTTGGCCTCTTTCAGTAACTCGCTGACAATGGCCAGCGCACCTTCCATATCACTACGCTGATAGAGCAGACAGGCATAGCGGTAGCCCGCTTCGGCATAGATGTTCCAATCCTGTGACGGGTTATCCTTCAATATCTCGTAGGATTTCCGATAATACAGCTCCGCTATCCGCATCTGGTGCCGCTGGTTGTCGTACTCCACCCCCACTTCATAGTTATGCCGTGCATTCCAGACGGTCTCGGTCATCTTCTCCCCGTCTTCACCTATCTGCTTCCCTGTGCAGCCAATCAGCACAGCAAGCATGGTGAAAACAGTTGTCAGAATGATGATATATCTATTCATTTTTATAATGAGTCATCGTATAAAGAATACGTAGAGCCAGACCAATTCCTCCCTCGCACCGCCATTGGCGCTGCGGGGGATTGTGTCCGTCAAAAGTAGGCGATGGTAATGCGGTTGTGGCGCTCGTCAAGGCTCTTGGCTGTGGCCAAGCAACCGGTTGACGGGTCATAATACCTGGGGCTGCGCTTCAGTCCAAAGAACTGCGATATGGTGTCGCTCACCCAGAAGGTGCCGTTGGGATTAAAGAACATACCATTGTCTATTAGTATTTGCTGTATCTTCATGTCGGAGCGGACAATATCCAATACCTCCTTCAACTCGTCTTCCGTCGGGAAGGGCAAGCTGAAGTAGCGCTTGCCCATGAACAGCTCTTCGCGCTCGTCCTTGCAGAACGGCTCCCCGTTCACCAGCATGACGCGCTCTAGTTGGATTTTGCCCAGACCTTTTACCAGGATGCCGCGCTGTCCGTCGGTTGCCTCGCGGACACAAACGTAATGCGACTCGGCATAGTAGGCGTAAGACTTACCGCCACTCTTTTTTATCTCTTTGTGATTCCAACTGAGGCTTACGAGATCCCCTAAGCGCCAGTCTGCCTCATTCGAAACAATCATCATAAAATTGTTATTGAATAAATATTTTCTTGTTACCTTGGATATAGAGGCCACGACGAGTGGGCTTGGCGGTGAGTGGACGCCCCTGCAGGTCGAACCACGCATCGGAGTCAAATTGTAAATCGTCGATTGTCAAATCGTCATTCTCCCTGATACCGGTGGTGTTGGGGTCGTCGACGGTGAAGCTGTAAACATTGGCACAGCAATAGCTGACCCGCTCTTCGTTCACAAACTCACCAATGTAGGAATCGAAGTAGTGTTCACCTGGCTGGCCGACTTCAACAGGCATCTGGTAGGTGAAGGTGTAATTCCCGGTGCCGATGTTGTCGGGCAAAGCGGTGAGGTATTCTTTGAGGCCAGTGTTTTCTCTGAAGAACTTCACTTTTTCATCATTGAGGTAATGGCGTACATCCAAGCTAAGATTGTCGGACGGTATCCAGTGCGACATCGTTGCCCCCTGGCGGTCGGCCAGCTCTACGTTCCAGTACCACTGGTCACCGTCGCGCGACAAGTAGCTCTTGTTCTCTATGTAGGCATAGTAGTTGGTCAGCGTGTCGTTGTTGAGCTCGAGCGGCAACTCGCCGATGTATTGGTTCGCGGTGTAGGCAGCGAAGACCACGGTGCCGCCGTATTCGGGAACGAAGCTGAAGGTGACATCGGCCTCACCACCCGCTGGGATGTAGGCTCCGCATTGCATCAACGTGCCTTCAGCGAGGGTAGGAGCAGTGTCATATTCCTCTGGCGTGATGTGGCCGAGGTAGATGGGAACAAGATAGAGGCTCTTGATGTAGTCCGAGGCCTCGTTGTTGCGGACGCGGATGGTGATGTCGCTTCGCTCATCCAGTCGGCCGGTGCCCTTGGTGATGCCGATGTCAGTGAGTTGCATGTCATAGCCCTTCTGGTTCGAGCGCATGAAGAATCTTCCATTCTCGTCGCGGCCCACGGTCAGGCTCTGCTCTGTCGGGGGGATCACCTGCCACTCCTCGTCAGGGTGGCGGAATTTCACCATGGGATAGAGAGTGACGTACTCCCCAGCATCGAACACCGTGGAGTCGATTTCTATATCGAAGAGGTTGTAGTTGTAAGCCGTATATGAGAAAACGATACTGTCGTTAGGGTCGGACATAAACAAGGGGTAGAGATTGCCTTCAGAGTCGATGGCACCTAAGGCTTGGTCGGCCACCTCATCATATGTCTCAAAGAAGGTAACGCAAAACCGCGCGATGTTGTTAATGAATTGGATGGGTTTGAACTGGTAGAAGCTGCTGCTGAAATCATGGTATAGCAAAGGCTGCGGCTCCATCTTCGGGTCGGTGTAGATGATGGCACTCTCATCGATGCAATAGCCGATGCCGCTACTGCCGCTGCCCGCACTGGTGTTGTTGTAGGGATTGAGCACGGCGAGCGCAAAGTAGCCGTCGTCTTTACCACTCCATCCCCAGTTGATGTGGAAGAGTCCGTTGCCGTCATAGCCGTCGCACACGAAGGCATGGCCACCAGAGTCGCTTAGGCCGCCATAAGCCACCGGACGCCCTGCGGCCAGTTCGCTGTAGATAATTTCCTCCCATTCGTCGATGCTGAAGGAGAATTGGCGTTCGATGCGCTGTGCGGCGTTGTAGTCGAAGCAGTTGACGAGGGCCTTGGCAACGGAAAAGTATTCTGCAGAGGAGCCACCTGCCTCTGAAGGTCCGTACTTCATCCCAACGGACTGTCCGCAGTAACGCATCAGCGTTGCAACAGCCTTATCCTGGGCTTCGGTGGTCTCTAAGCGTATATAGTTTTTGTCAGGGTCGAAGTAGCCATAGTCATCGGCCATGTTGTCCCAGTCGAACCACGTCGGGGGCAGGGCTCCGACGTGCCACGTGTAGTTGCCACTGTTGTATTGGATGTTATAGTCGTAGTCGGGCAGTCCATCGGGCACCGTTTTGGGCCACTGCCAGTAGTTCATGATCTGCGCCATGGCCGTGGCCACGCAGCCCACTAAGCACTGCTTGTTGCGTAGATTCGGGTCCGGTCCTTGGTAGGTCGGCACTTGGTCCCAATAGGGTGCAATCTGATTCCAGTGTGTCTTGATGAGTGGCTCCACGGCCATGCGTTCGGCACGGTGCGACTGACGGGCTGTGGTTGTGCCTTGGCCATACAACGTGGTGGCCTGTTCGCCGTCACGGAAATCCGTGCGGTGGCCAAGGGTCACGATGGCGTCATCATACTGTTTCAACCATGAACGCATGTTCTCAGGCATCTGTTCCCAATCGATAGTGCCTGTGGTACTATAGCCGAGTACCGGCAGGGTACGGCTGTCTGCCGAGGCGATGATGTAACCGCCGCCCTCGATGTTGAAGGCGTAAATCCTGTCGGCCTCCACGGGAGCGACCTCAAGTTGCATGCTGCCTCCATTGACCGGTGCAGCCATGCGGCGGGCTTTGGCCGATGCCTTTCCGCTGTTCATGTACTGTAGGGCGCGCTCCATCGCCTGCTGCTCTGTCAATGGTTGGGCGCAGAGCGTCATCCAGCAGCAAAGGACGGCTGCGAGCGTCATCATTTTCATTGGTGATTAAAATTTAGTTTGTATTCTCGAATTTGTTTGCAAATTTAGGCATTTTTCAGAAAACAATAGTCCCACGGTAGGAAAAAAGAGTCTCAAAACGGGAAAAAGCAAGCCTGACACAGAAAATTCCCACGGCCTGGGACAAATTTCCCAGGGCCTGGGACAAAACTGCGGAGGCTCCCCAGAAATCTGTAGAGCCTCCGCGTAACTTGGGCATCTTGAATTTCGCATTCATGCCGATAAAGTCTTATTATTTATAATAATCGCCGATGATGGTGCTCAAATTGTCCAAGTCCCAGAAATTCTTGTAGAAGTATAAGGTATAATCGTGCCCGTCCTTCTCGTATGTGTATTCAATCCCTTTGGCGTAGTCTATCGTTACATGCGGGGTAATGCCGTCGTTGATATTCTGCCAGTTCACATCACTCAGGCGGGCACGTGCTGCGGAAATCTGGTAATAGAACCCGTCGGCAGTGCGATAAGCCCCGACGGCACAACTGCCACCACCGCTCTTCTGACCGACAATGAGCAGTCCTGCATCCTTACAGAGGGATGGGAAAAGGTTGCCGCAGGAGAAAGATATCGGCCCGATGAGGACGCAGAAGTTCAGGTCGTAGTGAACGTTCTCGTCGAGGGCATCATATTTGCCGTCGAAGTTGCGGTCCACGTCGTAGTGCCACTCCATCTTCTGGCCGGTGAGCACGTTGTAGGCGCGGAAGAAATTCTGGTTGAACATCAGCGAGGTCATGGCCATTACGACATCCGACGAGCCGCCGGTGTTGACACTCAGGTCTAATACGAAGTTCTTTACCTCAGGGTCGGCAGCAGCCTGCTCCAGCGCATCGAGGAAAATAGTCATCGGGTCGTTAGGACTCGTTTCCAGCGTGGGGCGCGGTGCCTTGCCCTGATAGTAGTTGTTCCAGGCCTCTTTGTCGTTAGGTGCAAACTTGTCGAAATGACAGATGGCGGTGTTGCCTTTCTTGTGATAGGTATTTTTGTCACCGAAGACCATCTCACGCTCCGGGATAGTCATGCCCCCATACTGCAGGATTTTCTTATTGGTGGGTACGCTGACTCTTTCATCATAATAGTTGTAGAGCGAGGGATATCTCTCGGCAAATGTCGTGCTGGGCGTGCCCAGCCATATTTTTGTGTGGCCTCCGTCGTAGAGGTAGGCATAGAGCGAACACATGCCGTCTGCATAGTCGTCGATGTTTGTTGACAGCAGCAACTGCTTGACGGTCTGTCCGTTGGCATCAGCCTCGAGCGTCTTGTCCAGACCTTTCTCCTGAATGGATTTCTCGAAGCTGGAACCCGTGGGCATCCCATAGAAATGGTCGATGGTAAAGCAGAGTTCGGCATAGTTGTAAGCCACCATGTCTGCCTTGCGTTCCTTGTTCTTCAGAAGATTCTCCTTCTGGAAGTCTTCATTCAAGGCACCGATGCCATCATCTGCACCGTCATTGCTGGCATAGACCACTTCCTTGCCGTTGCAAGCGGTATTGTGACCATAGAGGTCGGCATAGAGGTCGGCCAGCGTGGCAAAGGGGAAATAGACCATCGTCTCGTCACCGCGCAGGTTGATACCGTACGAACTATAGTCGAAGGTCAGAGCTGGTGAGCCACCGCTGAGCGTCTGACGGTTGAAGCGCACGAAGGGAAGACCGTCATAGTAGCCATTCTCCATGCCTGCCTGCACCAGTCCCATCTGGTTGGTAAACCCCAGGAAATCATCGAAGGCGCAAGTCTCGTCAATGGTATTGACTATCAGCGTGCCACCGGCGTTCTTCAGTTCATAGGTGGCTGTACCCGTCTTCGTCACGCTGACTGTCGTGCTAGGTACTACGATGTTCTGGAAATCGGCCACAGAGATGTAGGGTACTGAGGGCATGTCCTCGTAGAAGCGGATGGTCACAGTGCCACTATTGTTGCCGTCACGGTTCACCGACACTGTCTTCACGGTGTAAGCCGTCTGGTCGTCAGGATTTGTTTCCGGTTGCTGCACAGAGTTGTCATCGTTGTCGTTGTCATCGCTACAGGCGACGAAGCCCTGCACTGCGATGACCATAATCATCAGAAAGAAATATTTTTTCATATCGATTAAGTTTTATCAGTCGATGGAGATAACTTTGAGTTTCTCGCCTGCATCGATAGCGGCCTTGATTTCCTTACCGCCACTTTGCACCTTGCAGCGGCTGATGTCATCGCCCTCCACGGCCTCAATCTTCAGTTTGCCAATTTGTGATTTAGCCTCGCGCCCGGCGACGGTCTTGATGATGTAGACACCCATGTGGAGGCCTTCGTAGGCTCCCTCGCTGCTGCCGAGGTCGATATAGACCTCCTTTTGCTTGTCCTTCTTGGCAGTAGACCCCTCGATAATGTTGGCCTGTAGCGGGCGGAACTTGTTGAGCCACTCGGTGATGCGGTTTGAAAGACGGCCGATGGCGTCGCGGACGGCCTTGTCGGAATCGGAGTACGAAGAACTGCTCATGCCCGAGCCGCCAAACGTAGGATTGGCAATGACCTCGCCGGTCTTTGCGTCCTTCAGCGTGAGCATGGCCTCGCACACACCCGTATAGTTGGTAGTGACCTGTGTCTTGCCGTCCTTGTCCTTCCATGTGTGACTGCTCGACTTTGCCTGAATGTTGGTGATGATGGCATCGGCCACGAAATTGCCATCCTCCACGATGTCGCCGACTTGCAGCAGCCCGTCGTTGTACCGATAGCGATGGGCGCCGGAGAGTCCCTTGATGATGGCGTTCTTCACGTCCTCCTCGTACTTCGTGGCCTGCACGGAGGCCTGGCCGGTCAGTACGCCAGTGAGTACCTTGCCGACGGCTTCGCCCGCCGACATTTTTTCGTTGTGGTGGGCATACTGCACATTGCCAAGCGTAATGCGATATGTCCGGTTTCTGTCTGTCTGGGCAGAAGATTGGCGCTCACCATCTTCTTGTGCGGAGACTGTGATTGCGCAGCAAAGGACGGCTGCAAGCGTCATGAGAATTTTTTTCATATTAAATGGATAGTTGATGATTAATTACCTGTACGGAGGAACTGCAGGGCACGGTCGAGCTGGGAGTCCTTGCCAGTGGACACGAATTCTGCCTCATTCAGATCGACCTCGATGTCGGGCGTGATGCCCTCACCCTCAATAATCTTATGGTCGAGCGTGAAGGCTGCCACCGACGGGAGATAGACATAGACGGGTGTCACGTGGCGCTCTCCGATATGACCCATATAGTTGTTGGTGAATGTTGAGTTGTCCGACGTTAATCCACAAATACCACCTTTGGACCGTTTGCCGATATGGGTACCGTTCTCCATGCTCCTGACGACGATGGTGGTTATCTCGGCCATGCTCAATGAGTGGCAGTTGGTCATGACTACTACGGGCTCGGTGATTACCTCATGCTTGTCGGCCTCCATAGTCTTCAGATAATTGAGTGTCAGCGTGGAGTAGTCGTAACGTCCGGTGCCACGCTTGAAACGGGAGTAACTAAATGGAGAGCCACCTTCGGGCAGCAGTGATCCAGTGACGTAATAGCCATCGGCCTGCATGCCGCCGCCGTTGCCGCGCAGGTCGATGATGACGCCACCCAGGGTGCCAGCCTTATGCAACTGCTGAACGGTGTTGAACCATGCTGTCCATACTTCTTCTATGGCTTTAATATGATTCTGGGTGATGGGATTGCTGACATCGAAAAGTAGTTTGGCAGCTTCATCTACGAGATAGGCTGTGAGATAGAAGCCGCTGAACTGGAAATAGGCGATGTTGCCCTTCAGCAGGGCGAACTTGACATCAATACCTTTGTCTGTGAATCCAGGATCGAAATATTCCAGTCCAGGTACATGCAGCGATGCGTACAACGTGACCAACTCGTTATAACGGCTGACAACGTCCAGGGAGAAATTCATTTTAATGGCTGACAATTCCTCCTCGAGGGTTTTCAGGGAGTCCAGCCTGAGCGTCTGGGCAGCGGTGGGATTGGGCAGGGTACTGAGCTGTTCAATCTGTGTGCTCACCCAGTCGAGACCTTTTCCCTTTTCCTTAAGGACAGAACCTATCAGCCCTGTGATGCTTGTGGAATGTTGCAGCACGATTGGATTGCCATTGCTGTCGGTTTCCACCTCGCCATTGGCCACCTGCGAATAGTACTTCAACGAGGACTGGTATTTCATGGCAATCTCATAGTCGTCATGCTTCACGACGCGGTCCTCACTGGGTAGATACATCACTTCCTCGGTGCCCGTCGTGTGGTTTGAGAAGACCACAGCCAAGTGGCCGTCATGAAGCGGCGAGCATACTTTGCCCATCAGTTCCTTCAACTCTTCGTCGGTGACGGTCTCCTTCTTATCGAGTGCTTCGAACTGAGGCAGGTATTCGTCATAGACAGCATCCCAGTCAAGGCCATACTCGTCCTCATAGTCCCAAAGGGCATAATACTGGTTCAGTCCGTTCCACATGATCTTGAACTTCTCGGCAAAGCAGGTGTCGGCCTTGCTGAAAGCCATCATGTCGTTGTGGTCATAGGTCATCAGTTTGTCGGTCTCTTCGCGGCAGGAAGAGAATGTCATCATGAGGAGCGCGGCTCCCAAAGTCATTATAATAGTCTTTTTCATCATTGTGTCCTCCTCATTTAGAAAATATAGTTGATACCCAGTTGGATGGTCGTAGTAGCGTGATAGCGGTAATCCTTGTTCCTCATGTACTGCTTGGTGGTGCTGGTGGTGCTGTAGTAATAGCGCACCTCGGCCTGAGCAGCCCAGTGGTTGGTAATGAGATACTCTATGCCAATGCCGCCTACCAGGCCGCAGTCCCAACGCTGGTCACGCTTGTCGTAGAAGTCCACCTTCTCGTCGAACGAGAAAGTCCTGTGAGCGAAACTGTTCCAGTCAGAACCTTTGCGATGGCTGTTAAGCCAGTAGGCGCCATAGACACCCAGGTTGCAGAAGCCGCGCAGACGCTCTCCGCCAAAACTGAATGAAGCCATCACGGGCAGTTGCAGGTAGTTGTTGGTGAGTTTGTAGTTCACATCACTATAGACCACACGCGAGTGGCGGTAGTTCTTCTGCGTCCAGTTCAGGTCGGCACGCACGCCCAGCCAGTCGTTCACATCATATTGTCCCGTCACGCCCAGGGTGAGGCCCCAACGTCCGTCGACTTTGTAGTCGGTCATGTACTGCTGGTCCATGCTGAACACATTGTAGTCGGCACCGCCTGTCACACCGACCCTCCATTGGGCCTGTGCTGTTGTGACCATCAAAAAGGCCCCAAGGGCCATCACAATCTTTTTCATACTTACTTGTTTATATTTTTATTGTTATTTCCTTGCTACCCTACGATAGTCTGACGGCGACATGCCGTAGGCATCACTAAAGATGCGGAAAAATGAACTGCGCGAGAAGCCGGAGAGTTCGGCAATGACCGTTATGGAATCACTGGTAGTAGCCAGCAGACGGGCGGCATAGCGCAGACGGTACTCGTTGAGGAAGGCGTTTACGCTCTTGCCATCGGTACAAGCACTGATGGCATCGGTGACGTAGTGCTCATTGGTGCCAAGGAGCTGGGCCAAGCGACTGCGGTCGAGATTGGTATCGGTATAGATGCGCTCTGACGAGTCCATGAGGTCGCATATACGACGGAAGATCTGCTGCTCGGCTGTGAGCACATCCTCCGGTTTTGCCTTCAGCAGCTCAATGGTCTGCTGCTCCTCGCGTTCGCGCTGTTCTATATCGGCCAGCAGGCGGCGGTTCTTCTCAAGGAGTTCCTTATTATATGTTCGTGTACGCCAGAACAAGTAACCTATGAGCAGGATGATAAGGATGGCAGTGGCAAGCAGGAGACGATGGATACGAGTTTCGCTTCGGGCATCGTTCAGTGCCAGTTCCTTTTCATGGGTTTGATAGATGACCGCCAGCTCAGCCGCATCGTTTTGCTTCTGCCAGACGAGGGCAGAGTCGATGGCAGCGCAGACACTGTCGGCAAGTACCAGTGCGTCGGCATTACGGCCAGCCTTGCGGTAAGCCATGTAGCGGGGAGAAAGACGGGTGGCGATGTTGTCGAATGTCATCTTGGCACCGTCGGTAGCCAAATAGGTGCTGTCAATGCGTTCGTACCATTCGGCTGCCTCATCGTAGCGACCAGCCGCCATCAGGTAGTCGGCTGCCTCTCTATAGCCTAATGGCTCCATCAGGCGGCTACGGGGGATGGCGGCGTATGTGGCTTGGGCTTCGTTAGCGTGACCCGATTCTAATAGATACAATGATTGCTTGAGGGCAACATGGCCTTTCCATTCTTCAATCACCAGCGAGTCGTCATGCTCTCGCTCGGCGAGGGTTAATCCTTGTGCACAGCGGTCAAGCCATGCCATTGCGCCTTCGATATCTCCTGATGTGTGGTGAATGTCAGATATGTTGATACAGGCCCACGCCATATCCATTTCTCTTCGGTTCCCATTATCAGCATTTTGTTCTATGGCCTCGTAGACTTTCTGTCCCGTGAGACGGGCCTCGTTGTACTGGTGCAGCTGTAGCTGGATTTCCGCCATGAGCATCAGCAAGGCAGCCTCATTTGTCTTGGGGAACGCCTCGTTCCCTTCTGCCTGATGCAGCAGCTCGGTGATGACGTTCAGTGCGCCCTCAGTGTCGCCTCGACGAAAGCGCAAACAAGCCCAGCGGTAGCCCGCATCGGTATAGTGATGCCAGTCTTGTGCTGGGTTTTGTGCAAAACCTTGATAAGCCTTTTTGTAGTAATGCTCTGCTATCTTCATCTGCCAACCTTGGTCGTAGGCGAGTGCACGCTGATAGTCAGCCATTGCCGAACTGCTCTTATCGTCCTTCGTTTCGCTGCTATGAGTGCATGCTGTCATCAGGGCTAGCACGGCGTATAATATAAAAATGTATATCCTTTGCTTCATTTATTATACGATTCCTGCTTTTCTCATCTTTTGACGCTGCTCTTCGTTCTGACGAATGAAGCGCTCGATGAAGACGTTTTGGTCACCAATACGCCAACGCTGGTATATAATGATGACCACAAGTGCCAGCACCACAACAATAAGGGTGGCGGCTAACGCAACTGTGAGGAAAAGTGTTGTATCCATATGCATTGCTTGTTCGAATTTGTCTGCAAAAATAAGTAATATTCAGGAAAAAACAGTCTCACGATAGGAAAAAAGAGTCTCATTTCGAGAAAAACAGCTTTTAGACAGTCTCAAAACGTGAAATATAACAGCCGTTTTGGCGGTTATTCGCGAAAAAGTTGTAATTTTGCATGATGATGAAACAATTACATCCTGTTATGCTGGCCGGAACGGGCAGCGATGTGGGTAAGAGTGTGGTGGCCGCCGCCTTGTGTCGTATTTTCCGGCAGGATGGCTATCACCCTGCGCCCTTCAAGGCACAGAACATGGCGCTCAACTCCTATGCTACGCCCGACGGTCGGGAGATTGGGCGTGCGCAGGCCGTGCAGGCCGAGGCAGCGGGCGTTCCCTGTCATACGGACATGAATCCGCTGCTGCTGAAGCCCAACTCCGACCATACGAGTCAGGTGGTGCTTCATGGTCGTCCTATCGGCAACAAGAATGCGTATGATTTCTGGAGACCCACACCGGCCTCCTCTCTGTTGAGGGAAGGAAACGGCAACATAGACTTCAGAAAGGAAGTGTGTGATGCCTTCGACCGGCTGGCCTCGCGTTATAACCCCATCGTGATGGAAGGGGCGGGGAGTATCTCGGAGTTGAATTTGCGCGACCATGACCTGGTGAACCTGCCTATGGCCCGCCATGCCAAGGCCGACGTGCTGTTAGTGGGCGACATTGACAGGGGAGGCGTCTTTGCTTCCGTCTACGGCAGCATAGCCCTACAGACAGAAGAGGACCGGCGGATGATCAAGGGCATCATCATCAACAAGTTCCGTGGCGACCTGCGGCTGTTTGACGACGGCCGTCGTATGTTGGAGGACATCTGCCAAGTGCCTGTCCTTGGCGTCGTTCCTTATTTCAAGGATATTCATATTGATGAAGAGGACAGCGTCAGCCTGACCCGGAAAAACGCTCGGCTTTCAACCCTCCGTTCCCAAGTGAATATAGCAGTGGTATTGCTGCGCCATATCAGTAATTTTACGGACTTCAACACACTGGAGCGCGACCCTCGTGTGAATCTTTTCTATACGAACAACGTCAATGACATCCAGCGTGCGGACATCATCATCCTGCCTGGTACGAAATCTACGCTCGACGACCTTTTGGAATTGCGCCGTAACGGCTGCGCCCAAGCCATCGTCAGCGCCCATCGTGACGGCCGCACCGTCATCGGCATCTGTGGTGGCTACCAAATGCTTGGGCAGACGGTCAGCGATCCCGAAGGCATCGAGGGCTCTGTCGCCAGCCTCCCCGGCCTTGGCCTGCTGCCCGTCAGCACCACTATGACTGCAGAAAAGACGACCCGGCAGGTGACCTTCCAGTTTGCCGGGCAGGCCTGTCAAGGCTATGAGATTCATCAGGGCATCAGCGATACCGACGAGCCTGTTCTACAAACCGATCATTGCATAGGCACCTATATTCACGGCTTCCTGGACAACGCCCCCGTCATCGACTTCCTTCTCAAGGATAAGTCGCCAGCCAGTGTTCCTGTGCAGCATTACGCCGACTTTAAAGAGGAACAGTACGACCGCCTTGCTGCCCATGTGCGGAAGTATGTGGATATGGAGAAGTTATATCAGATATTGAGCAATGACTAACATCGTGTCTCTGTTCGTCGGCTGGGTGCTCGACCTGCTGTTCGGCGACCCCGTTTGGTTGCCGCACCCTATCGTCTGGTTCGGTAAAGCCATCGCTTTTTGTGAACGGCATCTCAACAAGGGAAACCATCGCAAGCTGAAGGGCGCTTTCGTGGCCGTCGGCCTTATTGCCGTTACCTTTGCCGCAGGCCTCGCCATTGATTGCCAATTGCCGGTCATTAACTTTGTGGTTGTCTTCTTCTGCCTCGCAGGCACGACACTCATCCGCGAAGTGCGCGAAGTGTTCCTCGCCGTCGACCGCTCGCTGGAAGAGGGCCGGACGCAGGTGGCACGTATCGTGGGGCGCGACACCTCGGAACTCTCTGCCCAGGAGGTCAGGACGGCAGCCCTCGAAACGCTTGCAGAGAATCTGAGCGACGGTGTCATCGCTCCGCTTTTCTGGCTGGCCTTGCTCGGCATCCCTGGCATGCTGGCCTACAAGATGGTGAACACGCTCGATTCAATGATAGGCTATCGTACTGAGCGTTACAGGGATTTCGGCTGTTGGGCAGCTCATATCGATGATGTGGCCAACTACATACCCGCCCGTCTCACGTCTCTTCTTATGGTGCTTGCAGCAGGAAAGCCTCAGCTCGCAGCCTTTGTCTGGAAGAACGGGCGTCGGCATGCAAGCCCTAACAGCGGTTATCCGGAAGCGGCCTTGGCGGGAATTCTCGACTGCCGGTTCGGTGGGCCTCACTACTACTTCGGACAGTTGTTCGACAAACCTTATATCGGCGAGAATGACCGTCTGCTGACCACTGCCGACATGAAAAAAGCCGTGCAGGTGAACCGCACGGCTGAGCTGTTGATGATGGTGTTAGTCGCCCTTTGGCTCTATTACGTCAATTGCGCATAATGAATTGTGCATTGTGCAATCAGGCTGAGGTAGAACGCAAGTTCCACTAGCAGGCAGACGGCACCGCAACAGTCGCCGGTGTAGCCTTGCAAACGGCTCCATATCAGGCGGTAGAGGAAATACATCACTAAGCAAGGAACGAAGATGAGCGTCGACCACTCCACGCGGTCGTGCATCAGCCAGATGAAGCCAGTCAACGGCAGCAGTCCCTGAACGGCCAGACAAATGCCGGCAGCTACCGACGGCTTTCGGTAGACGGTGCGGTTCTTGGCCGTCTCGGCCGTGCGGGCGTAGGGCATCATCAGGATGAGCTGCGACGTCACCATCTTGGCAAAGGGGTCGGCGACCAGAATGGCCAAAGCAGCCACGTCGACGGGCAGTGCGTCAAGTGCAGCGAAGAGCAGGGCAAAATAGAAGATGAGCGCCACCACGCCATAAGTGCCGATGCGTGAGTCCTTCATGATGGCGAGAATGCGGTTGCGGTCGGTGCCGCCGCCGCCGAAGCCGTCGAAGAAGTCGGCCAGCCCGTCTTCATGAAGGGCACCCGTCGTCAGCAGGCGTGCTGCAATGGCCAGCAAAAGGGCGACGGGGGAGGGCAGTAGCATGCTGCCAACATACAGGGTTGCTGCCATGATGCCGGCTGTGAGCCAGCCCGTCAGCGGCCACCATTCCACTACGGCGGCATACGATGACTGCGGCGGCTGACGGAATCGCCAGAAGGGCAGACGCGTAAACGAAATGAACGCTGCCCACAGATTGTCGTACCAATGGGTCTGGTCGATATTGATTTCCATTTACTTAAAAATATTTTGTGATGTTAGCATTGTCGAAGTTATTCATCTCATTCATCATCCGGACGGCGCTGTCGACAAGAGGAAAGGCACAGAGGGCACCCGTGCCCTCGCCGAGGCGCAGCCCAAGGCTGAGCAATGGCCGTGCACCGAGGAAGTCGAGCATGCGCCGATGGCCGCTCTCGTCGCCACAATGGGTAGAGATCATGTAGTCCTGAGCCGCAGGATACAGCCGCGTGGCCGCCAGTGCGCAGGCCGTCATGATAAACCCGTCTACCAATACAACCGTCTGCTGTTCGGCCGCACGAAGCATCGCCCCGATGGCGGCAATCATCTCGAAGCCGCCGAAGTAGCGAAGGATCAGGGGAACAAGTCCTTGATGATGGCCTGAACGAAGCAGACTCTCCTTCTGATTCTCCCACCCGCGCACGGCCTTCGAGAGCACATCGTACTTATGACGGATGCCTTCGTCGTTGAGGCCAGCACCGGCACCGATACATTCTTTCAGTGGAATGTTGCAGAAAAGGTGCATCCAGATACTTGACGGCGAGGTGTTGGCAATGCCCATCTCGCCGATACAGAGCACGCGGCAGCCCTCATTCACGCAGTCGTCCACGAGGTCGCTGCCCACTTGTATGGCGTAATCGAACTCATCTTCCGTCATCGCTGATTCGTAAAGGAAATTGCGGGTGCCACGGGCTATCTTGCGGTCGATAATGAATGGTGAATTGCAAAAGTCGTAGTCCACGCCCACATCGACGATGCGCAGCTTAAAGCCGTGCTGCCGACAGAACATGTTGACGCCGCCGCCGCCACGCGTGAAGTTGAGCATCTGCTGCCACGTCACCTCACGTGGCGAGACGCTGACGCCCTCGCGCTCAATGCCATGGTCGCCACCAAGTAGCAGGTGGCAGGGATGCTCCAGCGACGGCTCCAGCGTCTGCTGTATCAGACACAGCTGCATTGCCAGCTCCTCTAACCGTCCCAACGAGCCCTTCGGCTTGTTCAGGTTGTCCGTTTTCTCTTGTATGGCCGCCTGCATCGTGCGGTCAACGGGATGTATATCGAATATTTTCATAAAATCCGTTTTTATCCGTGAAATCCGTCGTTTATTTTATCTTGACGGGAATGCCGCTGACCATGAGGATGACCTCGTTGGCCTTCTGCGCGATGTACTGGTTCATCCAGCCCTGAAGGTCGGTGAACTGTCGCTGAAGGGCATTGTCGCTCGTGCCGCCGCTGCCTATCTCGTTGGTGACGAAGATGTAGGTGGCATCGTGGGCGGTGAAGCGGTCAAACTCGGACTTGGCTGCCTCTAACGTCTGCTGGACGTCGGATGTCTCGAAAAAGAAGTTCGTCAGCCACAGCGTGATGCAGTCGATGACAATGACACGGCCGGTGAGGTCGTGTCGGGATAAATACTTCTCCTCTTCAATGTTCGTCCAACAGGGGCCGCGGCGCTCCTGATGGCGGCGCACCCGCTCACGGAACTCGTCGTCCCAGATGTGGGCCGTGGCGACGTAGACGGGATGCGCACTGAGCTGCAGGGCCAGTTCCTCGGCCTTTGAGCTCTTGCCTGATCGTTGACCGCCAGTAATCAGAATGATTCTGCTCATTTTTTATTCTTATTTCTTGTGACGGGAAATGACATAGATAATGACTGGTGCGCCCATGACTGGCGTGACGGCGTTGAGGGGAATGACACCCGACTCGCCGGGGAGAAAGCAGAGCACGTTGCAAAGTAGGGCAATGACAGCACCGCAAAGAATGGTTCCGGGCATGAGGACACGGTGGTCGGCGCACTGGAACAGCAATTGCGCAATGTGGGGGACGGCCAGTCCGATGAACATGATAGGGCCGCAGAAGGCGGTGGTGACAGCGACGAGCAGACCAGTGACAATGAGCAGATGGTTGCGCACGCGCTGGGTATTGACACCAAGATTCTCGGCATAGTGCTCGCCGAGGAGCAGGGCGTTGAGGGGTTTGACTAATAGCATGGAGCCGATAAGACCTACGGTGCAGAGCGAGGCAAACAGCGGCATCTGCCGCATGGGGACACCACCGAAGGAGCCCATGCCCCACACCATGTACGACTTCACGCCTTCGTCTGTGGCGAAGAAGTTGAGCAGCGACACCACGGAGTTGGCGATATAGCCTATCATGATGCCTATGATCAGCAGCATGACGTTGTTGCGCACCATTGTTGAAAAGAGAAAGATGAGTCCCATGACCAACATGGCACCTGAAAAGGCCGCGGCCAGCACGGCCATGAAACCAGTGACGCTGACGGAGCCGACGCTGAGCGATCCACCCATGCCCAGCATGACGATGGCCACGCCCACGCCGGCACCGCTGTTGATGCCGAAGATGCTGGGGCCTGCCAATGGATTCTTGAACGCCGTCTGCAGCATCAGACCACTGACGGCTAATGAACCGCCGCAGAGGGCTGCAGTGAAGGCCTGCGGCAGTCGGCTCTCCATGATGATAAACTGCCAGGAGGGCCGTTGAGCCTCATGGCCTGTCAGGATACTGACAACCTCAGACAGTGGAATCGATACCGACCCCACCGCCAAGTTCACGGCTAACAGCACCACAGCCAGTACTGTCAGCAGACAGCATATCGCAATGCCACGTTTCACTCTTTCAGTTTCTTATAATAACGCAGTGAAGGCAGTCCTATTATGTCGGGATGAAGAATTTGTATGAAATCGTTCAGCAGATAGTCGGGGTGGAAAGGGGTTTCTTCGTAGAAGAGTGACTGCTCGACATTACAGCCGTAGACATTCTTCTCGCGGAATGCCTTCAGATGGTTGTAGCCGCGATGCCCTGAAAGCAGTTCACGGTAGTCCCACTCATGGTCGCTCGAGTAGCGTAGCATCCACACATCACTGTCGCCGCCGCGTTCCAAAACCGTCTCAAAGGGAAGGGCTAATGAGCCGCTCTGCGTATCGGCGGCCCAAGGATATCGGCCTCCGGCATCCTTCACCATTTGGCCGATGGTGCTGTGCCCGCCAGGCATATACCACACGGAGCCCACCACCTTGTCGATAATCACCGAGCACCCTTCGCCAGCCTCTGCGGCGCGTCGCTTCAAGGCCGTGTAACTGCTGTCGACCACATGGAACAAAGAGTCGGCTTTCTCGCTGACACCGAAGAGCAGACCATAGAAACGCATCCACTCGGCACGGGCCAGAGGCGACGTTTCCATATACTCTGCACATTCGATGAGCGGGATGCCTATCTCTTCCGTCTTGCCGTAGCCGCCAGAGTTCTCGAAAGGTGACAGCATGATGACGTCGGGCTTCACGTCCATAATCTTTTCTACCACAGGGTTCAGGCCGTTCCCACAGTCCACGATGCGTCCTTTCTCTATCTGCTCATGGATATAGGGAATCTTGATATACTTAGAGTCGGCCACGCCAACAATCCTGTCGCCCAGTCCGAAGCCCGTCAGCAGGGCACAGTGAACGGTGGTGAAGACCGCTGCCCGCTGAATGGGCACCTCAATGACGGTACCATCGGGAATCACGGGGACAGGTTCTTGGTTCTGACCTGAATCAGGCAGCCTGTCCCCGTGATGCCGTGGCACCAGCACGTAGCGGTGCAGCAGTTTACCGGGCTTCCACGGATTTTGAATGTCGGCCACGGCATAGCCGTCATGCTCCGTGATGCTCAACAGCGTTGAGTATTTGAAAGCAAGGCTGTCGCCCGCTGTCTGTGGTTCCGACGATGTCTGTCGGCCACAAGACAGCAGGGCAACAGTTGCACAACTATATAATAATAATGAGTATTTCAAGTGCTTCATTGCTTCACGTACTCAGTGTGCGTGTTAAAGACCACGCTGATGGGACCCGTGGCCGTGTTTTCGTACTTCTTCACAAGTTTGCCTGTGGCGTCATATTGGTTGGTGTACGAGGGCAGTGCATAGCCAGCATAGCCGGTGTCGGGATTTTTCTGATAAGACACGATGAAGATGTTGCTGGTGATGGGGTCGGCAGCGATGACGGCAGGACTGAAGATGTCGGCCGGTTCCCATGTTGAGGTGCCACCTGTGGCTGTGTCATAGATATAATATTTCACTTCCTTCCCGTAAGGTGCATCTGCAGTGAAAATTCGTTTGCCATCGGTTCCCATCGTAGTACCTGCAATGAGTTTTGTTACTTTGCCATCCATCGTTATTTTTCTTACGCCTTGACCTGTCTGGTTCCAATTCTCGTCATAGGTACCGTAGTCCAAGTAGTATACATCGTTACCAATAGTTAGTATATGCATCGGGTTGGTGATGGCGGCATCCTTGATCTCGCTCACGGCACCGCTCTTCAGGTCAATCTTTGAAATAGTAGGCTTCACGTTCATTCCATAGTCTGAATTGGCAACAAAGATATAACCACCACAGAGCGTCAGACCGTCAGGATAAGACCCTACAGTGTAGGTCTGCTGCTTGGCAAAGCCGATGGTGTCGATGGCAGCCACGATGCCGTTGCCGCCTGTGGCGCTGGCACCATAACAGGTGAAGTAGAGTTTTCCCTCATAGCCGATGGCGGCACGGGGGCTCATGCCGTCGGCATCACCCAGCAGCTGGGTCGTACTAATTTGTTTCTCCACCTTCAGCGTCTGCTTGTTGCACACCCAGATGGTAGCCTCGCCATCAACGACGATGTAGAGTTTAGAGCCGTAGGCCGTGATGTAGTTGGCCGTCTTACCTACCGACTTGCCGTTGGCAGCCTGGAAAGCGTTAGGCACGGTGACACCCTTTGAGTAGTCGATGTAGCTCACGTTACCATCGATGCCCGCACTCTTATTACCGGAACCGACAATGAACATACCGCTCGACACGTCGACGGGCTTCATCACAGGTGCATCGTCATCATCACTCGAACATGCAGTCATCAGGCTCATGGCCATGGCAACGACTGCGAAACTTAAAAGATACTTTTTCATAATTGTTTAATGTTTAATATTTATTAGGTTTTTTACATTTTCATCCTTATCGTCATTTGCCAGCTTCGTCCCGGCATCGGGTAGCTGCGTACTATCTCATACTGCTTGTCCGTCAGGTTCTTCACGTCAAAGCGCAGCTCGATATTCGTGTTGCGTACCTGAAATTGTCGCCACGCCGTGACGTTCAGCTCACCATAGCTGTTGATGCGCGTGCCGTCTAAATTTTCGTTGCTGGCCCAGCGCTCGCCGATGCGATGTCCACTCACTGTAAGGTTCACCCAGGGGTTTTCCCAGCTCAGTGAGGCGGCACCCGAGTGCAGCGGCGTGTAGGCTATCTGATTGTTGTAGTAGGGCGACTCCTCGTTCGTGCGGTTACGCGCCTGTTGTAGGCTGTAGTTCGCACTGGCCGTCAGGGTGTGGCCTCCTATGTGGTGTACACCCTTCAGCGTAGCGTCAAGACCCAGCACCTCCACCTTTCCGATGTTGATACATGTCCACACGAACATATTGTAGGGCACGCCCTGGATCATCTCCTTTACCTTATTATAATAGAGGTCTGCGGTGGCTGTCAGTTCCGTGTGCCTTTGAGCATGCTGCATAGCCTTTGCAGCATACGTCACGCCGACATTCACCTGTTGCGTGTCTTCTGGTTTCAGGTCCTTGTTGCCGTAGTGGAAGAAGTAGTTCTCGTTGAATGTCGGTGCGCGGAAAATGTCCTTATATGAGGCGCGCAGGCGAAGGCAGGAAGTGAGGGCGTAGCTGAGGCTGATGGAAGGCGACAGCCTTCTCATGTCATTGGAGGCCTCACCGTCGCGTGCGCCGTTTAGATAAAGCGAGTACAGCAAGCGTCCCATGACCGTCAGCCGTCCAGTATGGTATTTGGCCGTAGCTGACTGCAGCACGGTATTCCGATAGGGACGCGTATCGGTGGGCAGCGACGAGTTCAGATTGTTGAAGGCGTAGTCGGCAGAGTAGTCGAACGCCCAATGGTCGTGCGGCGCGTAGAGCAGGCAGAGCGACGTGTAGGCCTCGCGCTGGTAGTAGTCGCCGTCCTGCGACCAGTTGGCCACCATGCCGTCGTCGTAGAGCGATGCCGTCCAGTTGAACTTGCCTAACCACTTCATCGACAGCCGTTCATTCCATGGCATCTGGTAGGCAAACTGTCCGAAGAGGTTACGGTCGCGCAGCGTCTCACGGCTGGTGTTGCTGTAATAAAAGACCTGCCCTGGCAGCTGGCGGTCGTTGTCGTAGTAGTACACCTTACCCCAGAACTCCTTTCTCCTCTTTTCATATTTGAAATTCACCTCGGCGTGTCCCTGGTTCATGCGGCTGTTCTGGCGGCGGTCGTTGATGGTCTCAATACCGTTCTTGATGGTGTAAGGGTAGTCGTTCTCGGCATACACGAACTCGCCGATGGCCGACATCTCGGCGTTTTGCGACAGCCTTCGGTCGTAGCGCAGGTAGGGACTCACGTAGCCGAAGGAGCCCGCCTTCACCTGCACCGTCATCATTTGCCGTTTGTCGTGCGCCATCTGCCACGTGTTGATGGCTATCACGGCAGGCGTCGTCACGTTTCGTGCAGGGATAAAGATGTCGTCGTTGTCGCCGATGGTCAGCGTCAGGTGCGCCACGTTGTCTAAGGCGTAGCGCGACAGGTCGGTCTCGCCGCTCTGACACTCGGAGAGCATCACGCCGTCGTATGAGACGCCCGTGTGCTTCGTGCCGAATCCGCGCACCGACACCGTCTTCATGCCGCCAGCACCGCCGTAGTCGCGTAGCGTGATGCCCGGCAGATGGTGCAGCGCATCGGCCATGTCGGCGATGCCCAGTGTAAGCATGTCATGACGGTCTATCACATGCATGGGGGCTGTGCTTTTCAGGGTGTGGCTATGGCGCGTCTCTGTCACCGTCACTTCCGACAAGGTGTCCGTTAGCACCGTCTGGGCCGATGTTCCTGTAAATTCAAGTGTAAACAGACAGATAGCCGCAGTTAGCTTTCTCGCCATTTCTTTTCTTATTGTCCACCAAGGTGTGAGAAATAGTTGATGACATCATCCCAGGTCTTGAATGTGTCGCTGCCATATTCAATGGGTGTGGCCATGCTCTCGGTCTTGGCCGTCTGGATGATGTAGTCGCCGTAAAGCAGGTCGCGGCGGTAAGTATAGACGGCGTGATGCCAGGCGGGTACGTTGATGTATTCTTCGAGCCACGTCTCGGTGGCCTCCTTGTCGTCGGCTGGTGCCACGAAATAGACCTGATAGTGCTCGATGAGCAGCCTGATGGCCTTCTGACAGCTGCTGGCTGGCATGCCGCGTCCATCCTTGAGCGTCTCTATACCTATATATATAATAGGACGCTCGCGCCCTTCCTGATGGTCGTCAATCCAGCGGACGACGGGCACCACGCTGTGCATGAATGAGCGGTCGTTCATGCGGTGCTCGCCGTGGAAGTGGAGTGCCTGGGGATAATGGGCTGCGAACATGCCGAAGGTGTCTACGACGTCGTCGTCATCGCCGAAAAGTCCGTAGACGCGGCGGCGGTCGTCGTCCGTCAGGCTTTCAAAACGGTGCTCAGAGGCTTCGCGGTACTCCTTTACCATGGCCTTGTCGACGTAGAACTCCTGTATGCCGTCCAGTCGAGGATTCTGGAACTGCTGTGTGCCGGTCAGGCCGTGCTGTTTCATCGTCTCGGCAATTTCCAGTGCAGCGTTCACGCAGATACGGTCAAAGCCGCGCAGTTGTTCGGTGTACATGCCTCCCATCGACGTGCCGATGATGAGGTCGGGCCGTTCCGTGGCGCACAGGTGGTGCAGCAGGTCGAGTGCCTCTTGTGGATGTACGGGCAGGTCTGGCGCAATGACAGTGGTGTTGGGGAATACCGTACGGATGCGGCTCACCGTACCGGACTGTCCGCTGGAGCCGAAACCGTGGACGTACATCATCTTCTTTCCCTTGAAAAGTTCAGGGTACTGCTTGATATATTGGTTCGTTTGTTCCATACGGCCTGCAAAGTTACGAAAAAAGCTTGTAAAAGCGAAGCTATTTTGGAAGATTAACGCAATTCGGCCTAAAATAAAGGCAAGACGGGGAAGAATGAAGAAGTTCGAATTGGGTCAAAAAGCAAATTGGAGAAGATTGGTGAAGGAGTTAGGTTGCGGTCTGTCCCGCTGTGTCCTAGAGAAATTAGGAATAAGGATCATGGGGAGTTAAGAACGATGTGTAATACAGAAACTTCAAAAAGTGATCAGTAGAACCGCATTCTATGGTAAATTCCAAACATATTATGCGATTTAACTATATATTTAACATTTGAGTATCTATGCGACTGATTTATTTGTCTGATAGACATAATCAGGGTTGTATTTTATTCTGTCTCTAACCATTGCCACA
>JAFYDA010000062.1 GCA_017545045.1 Prevotella sp.
TCTCGTTCTACAAGATCAACATGATTGCCAACGCTCCGAACCCCGAGACCGAGGCATCGGACGACATCTGGGTGTTCCTGAAGAGGATGGAGGCAGGCGACGTGCTGCACGCCAACATGCCTTACGTCTATAGGGCAAAGAGTGCCGTGGATAACTATGAGTTCACCACCAACAACGCTATGCTGAAGGCGAAGACCACCGATGCCCGCATCACCATGATGACGGCTGAGGAGACCTACACGCTCTACGGCACTTACGAGGGCACGACAGCCACAGCCGAAGCCCCGTTCTACTATGTGAACATCGACGGCGACCTGAGCCTCGGCAACGACGGCACAGTGACCGTGGGCGCCTACCGCTGGATCATGCGCGTGGAGAGCAAGTTCGGCTCGACACCTGCCTACGCCCGCAACGTACACTTCTTCGACGGTGAAGACAGCGAGACAACGGGTATAAGTGAAGAGCGAAGAGTGAAGAGTGAAGAATTTGCTACCGCCGAAGGGTGGTACTCGCTCGACGGCCGCCGCGTGGCACAGCCGAAGAAGGGCGGACTCTACATCGTAAACGGCAAGAAGGTTGTAATAAAGTAAATGGAGGGCACAACTATGAAAAAAGTATATTTGAAACCCGCCATTGAAATATTGGAGGAAGAACTGACTCAGATGCTCTGCACCAGCACCGTGATTAACCCGGGCGGGGCCAACAAGCCCGCCGGCGCACGCGAGTCTGGCTGGGACCTCTGGGACGATGCGGATGACAACCAGTCAGCCTGGGACGAGTAACTGCAGCCCTCACAGAACCAGTCATCGGGGGCCATGCGCCAAGAGTGCGCATGGCCCCCGATTTCTGTTTTCTCTGAACGCCGTGAATATAGAGGCACCTCCAGAGGCGACTACTTTCCATTGTCGTTACATTGGCTTCGCATGGGCAATGTTCACAAATTATGGCTGCGCAGCCAATTCTTTGCAAGCCGCTCGGCGACGATAGGAGACGCTTGCCAGAGCAAGAAGTAAAGCAAGGAGGACACCGATATGACAAAGAAAGTAATTGATTTTAATCGCTTGCCTAAGCAAGAATATCAGAAGCCCGTGATGGAGGTCATAGAGGCTGACATTGAGCAACAGATTCTGGCCGGGTCTGTTACGAGCTTGACGACCTCTGGTCTTGACGATGACTTGGCTCTTCCCGACAACGAAGAGCCTAAAAGTGGCGATGTTTGGGAAGAAGCTTGGTAACTATTTGTACCATTAGCAACCATCATTCGGGGACGAAGCACTTTCGTATGCTTCGTCCCCGAATTTATTTAAATCAAATCCAGTATATCCCTAAAGAAAGCCTCGACAGTCCGTTGCATTAATGGCTCGTCATCTTTGTTGTTCATAGAATCTATGGTTTCACTTTTCTACCGTTTAACACGTAATTTATTGATATAAAATGAAATACAAATACAATGGCTGTACCGATCTGAGCACTGTCACCATCTATGCCCCCGAGCTGAGCGAATACGGCTACGGTGACGAAGCGTTCTACAACAATGCCGACGGTCGCAAGATATACGTGTTTAAAAGAAAGCATCAACCTGAAGGACAATGACGACAACAGCAGCCTCATCGCGGCGGCAAAAAGGTCGTCATACCCTAAAATACATCATAATCTGATTCCGACAAAGGCCCTTGCTCTCCATTTGTTCTGGTTGACAACGACGGCATCGTCGTCGAAGACGGAATTGTTCATGGTGAGTGTGGTGCCAATGAAGAGGCGAGGCGAAAATTGATGAACGATGGCGAGGCGCTCGTTGAAGATCATGTTGAAGCGCATGTGACCGGCATTCCGACGCTCATCGTTGATGGTGAGGTTGTTGCGATTGTAGACAACGATGGTGGGGAGCATCGTGAAGTGAAGAAGCCACTTCTTGCCTGGCACCCAGTTATAGGCGTAGCCTCCGCCAATACCTACATGTCCTATATAAATGCGGGTATCGGGTGCAAGGGTATTTCTGTCCTTCAGGGCATCGGTGGTCTCAATGCTACCACCCTGATAGCTGAGGCCTGCGAGCCATGAGCCTGCGGAGCGGCGCTGGAGATAACTCTGGGTGAAAGCGGCGGGATAGGAGAAACGGCGGTGGTTGAAGACGTAGTAGGCGGCAAGGTTGAGCATTTTCATCGATACATCGCCCGACTCTAAGTATTTCGCTTCGTCGTTGCGCCGCATGTCGCCGGCAAGCGAGTTGGAACGCTGGTAGGCTGCATCGAGGCTCAGCCGACTGCTGTGGTACTCCAGATTGAATTCGTAGTCCTTGTAGGCTCCACTCAGCTTGGCGGGATTGAGGGCGAGAGATAGGGATATTCCACGGTAAGAAGCTGAGAGGCTGACGGTGGTTTTGTGACTGGTGCTCAGGCCAGCCTTCCAGTGGTTGTCATTGATGGTGCCCTTGGCGTTGAAGTCGTTGCCCGTCTGGTTAAACCTCACCTTCAGGGTCAGCCGCCCTTCCGGACGGGTGACGTAGTTAGTGTCGTAGGATGTGCGGTAGTAACGGGCTGCGAGCACGCTGTCCATACGGTTTCTCCACTGTTCTTGCCTCTGAGCCTCGACTTCCATAAGGAAAGCCAAGGTTAGGGCTGTCAACACAAGCAGTCGCTTTCTCATGTTTTATTCTTAATAATTGCAGCGGACTTCCACGGACAATCAGCACTCGTCCGCGTCAATCCGCTGCTTATTTCAGTCTGTTCGCATCTGTCCGCTACTTATTTCGGACAGGCTGCATCAGTCCTCTTTTTAAAAATTTTATTTTATCATGATCTTCTTGCCGTCCATGATGTACAAGCCACGTGCAGGATGCTTCACTTCACGTCCGCTCAGATCGTAAATCCGGCCAGTCTGCTTGCCATTGGCAACTGTTGTGATGCCTGCAGCATAAGCAGAGGGAGCCAGAACCGTAGCATTGAATTCATATGTCTTGTCGCCTACCTGGAAGCAGAAGAAGACAAAGGCTGTGAAGTCTTCCTTCACTTCAGTGTTGCAGAAGACAATCAGCTTGCAAGTTCCGTCCTCTTTCTTCTCGACCATGATGCTGATAGGACCGCTGACATCATAGTAGCCGTTGAGACTGAAGTTCAGACCGTTCCAGCAGTCCATGCCTTCGCCGTACATGCCGCTGTCCATCATACCGTGCATGTACTTGCTCTCTTCGTTCATCAGTTCGTCAAGAGTGATGCCCAGTGCATCAGCCACTTTATTCATGTCAATATCGATTTCAACCTCCTTATCAGAAGCAGCAGGCAGCAGGATTTCCTCGGAGCCTACGATGTCAGCCTCAACAATCTCGTTGACAAAGGCAAGGGTGAACTTCAGCGTTATCATCTTGCCGCTTTCGGGATTCACGAGATAAAGTGTAGAGGTGAACACGTCGCCGGCGTTGTTACGGCCAGGATACTGGAAGAACTGGAAGGTTCCGTCGGCTCCGTAGCAGATGCCTACAACAGTCTCTGTATCGTCCCAAACACTCACCTTACCAGCCTTGTTGAGCCAGAAACCGGGCTTCGGGTCGCAGCTGTAAGCGTCAGAGTATTGGCTTTCGGGCTTCTCAGGATCCACCTCAATGGCATCGCCGTAAAGTTTCGGCTCATCCGTGCCAATATACTCCTTGAGCAGGGCCAGATCCATGGTGATTCTGTCATCAATAGGATAAGCGTCGGCAGAAGGAATGACCTGGATGGTCGGCAGGGTGAGCGTACGTACGCTGTTGAATGCAAAGTCGTCTGACGGTCCCACCTTTTCTATCGCCTTCAGCGTGATGGCCAGGGTGAAGTATTTTTCGCCTTCCGGACCGTTGAAGAAATACAGGTAAGAGGTGTGCTCGTCGCCTACGGCAAAAGCGTTAGGATACTGACCGACGTTGAAGCTGGTCAGGTCGAGTTTCGTACCATCGGGAGCATTGGTGGGTTCAATGAACATGACAGCACTTTCTCCCCATGAGCAGACGCGGCCTTCACCGTCGAACCAGAAACCGCCATTGTTGGCCGTAGAGCTACCCCAACTGTCGCTGCTGTCGAGAGCTTTCATGGTCAGTCCGTCCACCTCACATCCCAGAGCCGTTGCAATAGCCTCAAGGTCGGGCTTCACCACCTTCGGCGTGTAGTCGGTCGTCGGCTCCTGCTCTATGACGATGGCCTCACGCTTCACTTCGGTCAGTCCTTCCAGCCCAGTGCCCTGCTCCTTGACAAGCACATTGAAGTTGAGGCGGATGCGATAAGCCTTGTCACCATATATAATATAGAAGTTGACGAAGAGCTTCTCGTCGCCCTGACACTTGCCGGGATACTGCCCGACGTTGAAGGTCAGCGTGTCGTTCTCGGCATTGAAGGCAAACTGTTCGGCATAGAAGTAGTCGCCACCGCCATAAGCGGCTGCTGCGCACTCACCCGTAGCCTGACCGTCGACGCGAATGTCGGTAATCCAGAAACCGGGAGCACCAGCCGTACTCTCATTGGAAACAGAATCCTTCTTTCCCACTGTCTCAACGTCAAACACTGGGCAATACAGCAGTTCGCCCAGATAGTTCTGAAGAACAGTGCCGCTGGGAATGCCCAACTTTTCAATGATATCGTCCAGCTTCAGGGCAACGCCATCGGCATCATAGCTGGTACGCGGATACTGTTCAACCGTCACTTCTTTCTCGCCCACGATGTTAAGTTCGGCCTCTTTCAGCGTCTTGATCTCAGGCAGCTCCACTTTCTCGGTACCTGTCACGGTGAAGTCGATGGCAAACGTGGCAGTCTTCTCGCCATACTTCAGGGCGAAGTTCAGCGTCTGGTTGTAGACACCATACTTCAGGGCATCGGGCATCAAGCCGATGTTGATAGAGAAAGTGCTCTCCTCGCTGCTCCATACGGGGTTGCAGTAGTAAGCACCGTCAGGATAGCTGATGATTTCACCGTTCTCGGCAATCCAGAATCCCTTCTCGCCGCCCGTAGTATAGCCGTCCGACCATGTATCGGGGGCCGATGGGGCTGCATAGAAGAACATGTTGGGGTCGGTGCTGCCTTCTGCCATCCAGGAGTCGAGAGCGCCAAGAAGGGTGGCGGCGTCAGTGCCAAGTGCCTCGGCTATTTCGGCCATGTTAAACACTGCGGCTTCCGGTGCCCAGTCGTTACGTGGAACTTGGTTCACCGTACCCTTGAACTGAGCCTGAGCCTGTATGCCTGCGAAGAGACATACCACTGCTACGAGCAGTTTTTTCATACAATTAGTAGTTTTCATACCATAAAATTTAAATTAGTTAGATTATAAATATTGTGAATTGTTGTCATTGCGGTTTTGTTTCCTCAAACTGTACACGGTAAGGCCACTGTTCGTCGTTCACCGACCAGTCGCTGCTGGCTTTGCCGCTGGTCCAGGGATGCGACCAATGCTGCGTAGGAGCACCCATCACGACAAAGAACAGGTTGGTACACTTCTCGGGAACAGTCAGCTCGGCAGTGCCCTCCTTGTCGGCGTTCACCGCGCCGTAGGTACGTGTACCGTCGCTGCTCATGGCCACGAAGGCATATCGCCATCCTGCACGGTTCTTATTGACATATCTGTAGCCGGCAGCATCGGTGAGTCCCGTAAAATGGGCTTTCACTACGGTGCCAGCCGCCGGACGCTGTAGCTTGGTGATGTGATAGCCGTAGTTCTGGATACAGGTGGCGGGCTGCGTGGTATAGATGCGTTGCGAGGCATTCTCGGCCTTGAGGAAGTTCTTGTGCTGGCCGATGCGGTGCTTGGCACGATCGCGTACACCGTCTATGTCCCACGTGGCCATGCGCATATATCCCTCCATCAGTTCATTGTTGAACTGCTCCTGATCCAGCTTGTTCATGCGCTTGTAGGTCTGTATGGGATCCTCATTGGGTTTCGTCTCACGCCACATGCGTCCAATGAAATCGCGCCCATACTTCATCGTCCACCAGTCGTGTATGTAGCAGCAGGCGTAGCGCCAGTCGTCATGCAGCAGGTTCAGGTAGTGCTTATCCAAATGTTGCTCGAAGTATTCGCCGTCAGTGAACTGGCGGTCTGGGAATATTTGGTAGGCTTGCCAGTCGGCACAGCTTTCCCACCAGCTGTTGTCGTTGCCGCCTCCCCATCCCCATCGCCATCCGCGGTCGAGGTGGTTGGCACCATCGGTTCCCAAGTCGGCCGACACAAGGAACTGGAAGGTATGCCCTACTTCATGAGCTACGGTATGGCCGCCGCGGGCAACGGCTGCCCAAGGGTTGAAGTGGCCTATGCCCGTCATGCTCCACGTGCCGTTAGCCTCCTGGCCACTCGTTCCCGATGCATCGGCGCGCCAGTCTTTCTGGTAGGGAATGTAGAGCTGTATCTTGTACTTGTCAGTCGTCGACTTGCCTGGCACGACGAAGCCCAACTCGCCGACATACACGTTCCAGCACTTCTCGGCAATGTCGAGCACGGTCTTCGCATTGGCTACATTGCCATCGCCGGGATATTGTATTTTAGCAGAATTGGAGCCGTAGCGTACGTCCCAGAACACCACGAAATGTTCGCTCTCCATGGAGTGAGCAAAGTTATAGCCCTCCTTGGCGTTCTGGTTTTCATAGTTCGTGCCGCTGTACGTATCGGGCTTCAGCAAGTAGCGTCCGGGATTAGCAAAGACAACCGTCGACTTGTCGGCCACCAAGGCTTGAGTCTTTGACTTCCCGTCGAGCATGAATATCTTCAGCTGCCCCGCCTTCAACTCTATAGAGTCGGCATTGGCAATGTTCAGTTCAACGTTACGCTGGAATCGGTTGTCATAGCGAACCCAGAGTGAATCTTGTGCCTGCACGGCGGTAGCAAGGAGCAGGACGGATGAAAGGATTGTTTTCTTCATGACAGTCTGTTTTTATCTCATCATGACTTTCTTGCCGTCAACGATATAGAGGCCTTTTTTCAGTGTTGACGCATTCACGCGGCGTCCCTGAAGGTCATAAACGCCGGTTTTGCTTTCTTTCGGGACAGAGAGGACTGCAATGGCGGTAACGTCGCTGATGTCCTCGTCCACGCCGTTGATATAGAAGCGGAGGTGATCGTGGCTCTCCTGACTGGCATCTTCAATATAGCTGCGGAAGGCTTTCTGAGACATCGTGGCAGTCAGCTGGTAGAAACGGCCCTCGTCGCTCAACACATAGCGGGGGTTACTGCCCAAGGCCACGTCGCGTGAGCCGTAGGAACCGCGAAGCCTCACCGTCGTGCTCTTGTCATCCGAACGCATGGACTGGAGTTTGGGCGTCTGTCCACTCTCCAATGTCACGCCAGCAATAGCGTAGACAGGCCCCGTCACCTTGGTCTTTCCGTAATTGACGGAGGTTTGGCTGCCTGCGGCAATGTCGGGTTCCCGCGATGGCCTAATGAGGTAATGCTGGTTAGCCTCCATCACAATGTCATTGGTTTTCAAATCAAGGGTCTGGAACTCTACCGTAGGATTATCGCCGTCAGTAACGTTCTGCAAGGCGGCCACCTGCGTGTCTTCGCCGAAGGCATCAAGCAGCTGACTGCCTGTCAGGGAGAAGGGTACACAGATGCTGTTCCACTGCCCCACGTTCATGGAGCGACGAAAGGCCAGCAGGCCATAATTAATAGTGTACTTGTTATTGAACGCCGAACTGTCTTCATCAATGGCATAGCGCGTCAACGACTGCAGGCGCAGCGATGCGTTGGCGTCCAATGGAGTGTCATTCAGCATCAGTTGTCCGTCTTTACGATAGATTTTCAGACTCTCACCGGTTTTCAGCAGATGATGGCTGACCTCCTGACCATTGTTGACCACCAGCTGCCGTGCATTCTGGAGGGTTGTAATACGGTTAGTCTGCGAGAATGCCATCAAAGGCAGGGTCATCATCGCAAGTTGTAGTAGTTTTTTCATGTTTTATGGATATTTGAGCGCAAAGATACACAAAAAGACTGGAAAAACAAAGAATTTGAAAAGAAATGTGTAACTTTGCGCTGAAAATAAGAACAAAATAGAGGCAGGATGAACTATTCTGAATTCTGGCGTTCCCTGACGTCCGTCTACGACGAAGGCGAAGCGAAGTCCGTGGCACGGCTTGTTCTTGAAGTGCGCTTCGGACTTACGCTGCCCGACGTGCTGTGTGGCCGCATGCCGGACGAATCCATCCTGCGTCCCATCCAGAAACAACTGCTCGCAGGCGTTCCCGTACAATATGTGCTGGGGCAAGCGATGTTTGGCCCGCGGACTTTTCTGGTGACGCCTGCCGTGCTGATTCCCCGACCGGAGACTTACGAACTGTGCCAGTGGGTTATGGCGAAGGGTGGCAACCACATTCTCGACATCGGGACGGGCAGTGGCTGTATTGCCTGCACGTTGGCGGCCGAGCTTCCCCAGGCCGACGTAACGGCGTGGGACATCTCAGAAGAGGCGCTGACCGTGGCCCGTGAGAATGCACGGCGCATAGGCGTCAGTGTGAAATTCGAGAAGAAAGATGCGCTCAACCTTGAGAACATAGCCTCACGGGACCTAACTGTCAGCAATGACACTGCCTCATGGGACCTGATTGTCAGCAATCCTCCCTATGTCTGCCACCGCGAAAAGGCGGCTATGGAACGGAACGTGCTGGAACACGAGCCGCACATTGCCCTCTTTGTGCCCGATGACGACCCGTTGCTGTTCTATCGCGCCATTGCAACCTACGCCGCACGTGCGCTGACTGCCGGCGGGCAGCTGGCTTTCGAAATCAACCCGCTCTATGCCAGCCAGTTAGAAGCGTTGCTGGAGTCGCTGGGATTTATACACATAGAGACACGCCATGACCAGTTCGGGAAGGAGCGTTTCATAAAAACCATCAAACCATGAAGGAAGTAACCGAGCAGGGAGCCTACCTGCAACTGGCCAGTCTTTGCGCCCGTGCCGAACACTGCCAGTACGAGATGACTGCTAAGATGCGCCGCTGGGAAATGTCTGACGAGGCGCAAGCCCGCGTCATGCAGCGCCTCGTCAGTGAGCACTACGTTGACGACGAGCGCTTCGCCCGTGCCTTTGTCAACGACAAAATCCGCTACAACAAATGGGGACGCCGCAAGGTGGAGCAGGCCCTATGGATGAAACGCATAGATGACGACATCCGCCAGCGCGTACTCGACGAGGTGGACGACAGTGAATACATCAACGTCCTCAGAGCTTTGCTGAAACAGAAGCGACGCGCCACAAAGGCAGCCAGCGACTACGAGATGAACCAGAAGCTGGTGAAGTACGCCCTCTCGCGTGGTTTCACCTTCGACATCATCCGCCAGTGCATCGACGGCGACATAGAGGAAGTTGACGATGAAGAATAGCTTGTGGCATCGGCTCCTCGACCTCATAGCCCCACGGCTCTGCGTGGTCTGCGGGCGTCGGCTCTCACTGACGGAACAGGTGCTGTGTGCATCGTGCAATGTTCACCTGCCACGCACGGGCTATCAGTGGAATGCTTCAGACAACGTCATGGCACGGCTCTTTTGGGGCATTGTCCCCGTAGAACGGGCAGCGGCACTCTTCTACTATGAAGCGGGCTCAAGAACGGCCAACATCCTGTACGACTTGAAATACCACGACCACCCTGAAATCGGGGTAACGATGGGACAGTTGGTGGGGCGCGAATTCTCTGAGGCAGGATTCTTCGACGGCATCGACCTTATCGTGCCCGTACCGTTAGCCCGTCAACGGCAGCGCCACCGAGGCTACAACCAAAGCCAGTGCATCGCCGAAGGCATCAGCCGTGTCACGGGGCTGCCTGTCGGTAACCACGTGGTGTACCGCACTTCATTCAAGCAGAGTCAGACGCGGATGGGACGATGGGAGCGGCAGGAAAATGTGCAGGGCGTCTTCAAACTGACCGACGCGCCGGCACTCCAGGGGCATCACATCCTTTTGGTCGACGACGTCGTCACTACAGGCGCCACACTCACTGCCTGCGCTCATGAATTACTGACTGTCGGCGACGTAAAGCTAAGTTTCCTTTCGCTTGGCATCACTAAGACATAACCATAAATAATACAAAGAAAAAGCCGATTTTTCTTTGTTTTTTGACCAGTTTGCACTATCTTTGCACCCAAAACCAGTAAACGTATGGAGAATATCAAGAATCAATTTGCCCGTCAACTGATGGAAATCAAAGCTATCAAGTTGCAACCCAACGACCCGTTTACATGGGCCAGCGGGTGGAAGTCGCCCATTTACACCGACAACCGTAAGACGCTGGGCTATCCCCGTCTGCGTTCGTTTGTAAAGCTGGAACTGTGTCACATTATTCAGGAGCAGTTCCCTGAGGCAGAGGCCGTAGCCGGTGTGGCTACCGGTGCCATTGCTCAGGGAGCGCTGGTAGCCGAAGAGCTGGGCTTACCCTACTGCTATGTGCGTCCGAAACCGAAGGATCACGGTATGGGCAACCAAGTGGAAGGAGAGCTGGCAAAGGGTGCAAAGGTAGTGGTGGTCGAAGACCTGATTTCCACTGGCGGTTCCTCGCTGAAGGCTGTCGAGGCCCTTCGCCAGTATGGGGTGGAGGTCATCGGCATGGTGGCTTCGTTCACCTACGGTTTCCCCGTAGCCGAGGAGGCCTTTGCTGCCGCTGGTGTGAAGCTCATCACACTGAGCAACTACGAAGCCGTTGTTGAGGAGGCAGCCAAGACGGGCTATATCAAGGAAGCAGACAAAGCCGTGTTGGCAGAGTGGCGCAAAGACCCCAGCATCTGGGGAATTGAGAAATAATTCTAAATTCCTACGTCTTATTCGCAGCAAAGCGAGAATACACTTTAATTCTGAATTCAAAAATCTAAATTTAAAAATTAGAAGATATGGGACTTTTTGGAGGAGAAAGCAAATTCGAGAGTAGTATCAAACAGATACCATATCCTCAGCAGGCTGTCTATAACAACATCAGCGACTTGCGTAACTTGGAGAAAGTGCGCGACCGTGTGCCGGAAGACAAAGTGAGCGACTTTTCGTTCGACGAGGACTCTGTGAGCCTGAACGTACCGCCTGTGGGCGAGCTGAAACTGCGCATCTGCGACCGTGAAGAGCCAAAGTGCGTGAAGTTTGAAACCGTGCAGTCGCCCGTGCCTTTCAACGTGTGGATCCAGGTGCTGCCCGTTGATGAAAACAATTCGAAGATGAAGGTAACGGTCAAAGCCGAGCTGAATCCTTTCATCAAGGGAATGGTTGAAGGTCCGCTGCAGGACGGTGTGGAAAAGATAGCCGACGCACTTTCACAAATACACTACGAATAAGACGATGAAACTTTGGGAGAAGAACTTTGAGATTAACAAGGAAATAGAGCGGTTCACCGTGGGCCGCGACCGCGAGATGGACCTCTATCTGGCGAAGTACGACGTATTAGGGTCGATGGCCCACATCACCATGCTCGAGTCGATAGGACTGATTGGCAAGGACGAGCTGCCCGTGCTGCTTAAGGAGCTGAAGAGCATCTATGAACTGGCCGAGCGGGGTGAGTTCGTCATCGAGGACGACGTTGAGGACGTTCACTCGCAGGTGGAGATGCTGCTGACGCGCAAGCTTGGCGACATGGGCAAGAAGATTCACTCCGGCCGCTCACGCAACGACCAGGTGCTTGTCGACCTAAAGCTCTTCACCCGTCACCAGCTGATGGAGATAGCAGAGGAGGTGAAGACGCTGTTCGACGAGCTCATTCAGAAGAGCAACCAGTACAAGCACGTGCTGATGCCGGGCTACACCCACCTGCAGGTGGCCATGCCTTCGAGCTTCGGCTTGTGGTTCGGCGCCTACGCCGAGAGTCTTTGCGACGACATGCTGTTCCTTCAGGCTGCCTACAAGATGACCAACCGCAATCCCCTCGGCTCGGCGGCCGGCTATGGTTCCAGCTTCCCGCTGAACCGCACGATGACGACAGAGCTGCTGGGCTTCGACTCGATGGACTACAACGTGGTCTACGCACAGATGGGCCGCGGAAAGATGGAGCGCAACGTCGGTTTCGCAATCGCCACCATCGCCGGAACAATAGCCAAGATGGCGTTCGATGCCTGCCTGTTCAACTCGCAGAACTTCTCGTTTGTGAAGCTGCCTAAGGAATGTACGACAGGTTCCAGCATTATGCCGCATAAGAAGAATCCGGATGTCTTCGAGCTCATCCGCGCCAAGTCCAACAAGCTGCAGAGCCTACCGCAGCAGGTGACGCTCATCATGAACAACCTGCCCGTGGGCTATTTCCGCGACCTGCAAATCATCAAAGAGGTCTTCCTGCCCGCCTTCGACGAGCTGAAAGACTGCCTGCAAATGGCCGCTTACATTATTAATAAGATAGAGGTCAACGAGCATATCCTCGACAACCCCATGTACGACCCGATGTTCTCCGTCGAGGAAGTCAACCGCCTCGCCGCCGAAGGCATGCCCTTCCGCGATGCCTACAAGAAGGTGGGACTCGACATCGAGGCTGGACAGTTCACGCCCTGCAAGGACATCCACCACACCCACGAAGGCAGCATCGGCAACCTCTGCAACGACCAAATTACCGCGCTCATGGAGCAAGTGCTCGAAGGTTTTGCCTTCGAACGAATGGTTGATGCAGAACAAAAGCTGTTAGGCCGATGAAACGGCTCGGATGGCTCTTGGCGTGCCTCATGCTGTGGGCTTGCGACAACATTGAGGACAGCATCTATCACGGCTACGACTGTGCTTTCTTCTTCGACACGACACTGCACCCCGCGCCCTGTCAGTTGACAATGGCGCTGGGCAATCCTGGGCATTTCCTCATTGTCAAGGCCACCATGGTCTCCGGCATACGCCACATACAGACCGTGCGCAACTACGACCATGCCACCGAGGACATCCCGCTGCGCACGGAACCTGAGAACAAAACGCGCTGCCTGTTAGGGGCCAACAATGCCATCATCATCGGACGAAGCAGCTACACCAGCCAGCTCGTCTGCTATGAAGGGCAGTGTGCCAACTGTCTTAACGACTTCGGCGGCAACAACTATCCCCTGACGTGGTCGGATAACGGTCAGCAGCTACAATGCGCCCGCTGCCATCGCAGTTACGATGTCAACAACGGCGTGGTTGCCGCTGGCGACGGCGGCCACCAGCTCTACAACTACCGCGCCGCCTACGACGGTGCCGTGCTCCACACTTGGAACTGAGCTTTTCCTATCCATTTGACTTATACTTAAAAAAAAGCCCTCTGTGCACTCTGTGTCTCTGTGGTGAATAATCAGAATTACATGGAGCCTTCACAGAAAAGTCCCACGGCCTGGGACAAATTTCCCAGGCCGTGGGACAAATACGCGGAGCCTCTACAGAAATCTGTGGAGAAACGAACAGAAAAAGTTAAAAAAGCGAAAAGAAAATGGCTTCTTAACGGTATCATAAAGTATAATTCAGAATAATTTGGTATTTTTGCAACGCTTCTTCTTTAATATCCTTATCATATACATGAACCAGCAATTACAGTTAGAAGAATTGACGCGAGCCGTCTGCGAAATAGCCAGACAGGCGGGTGCCTACATCAGGGAGGAACGCAGAAAGTTCTCCATAGAGCGCGTGGAGCGTAAACACGCTCACGACTACGTGTCGTATGTTGACAAGGGGTCGGAACAGCTGATAGTGAATGCGCTGCGCAAGCTGTTGCATGAGGCAGGATTCATCACCGAGGAGGGGACGGCGAAAGAATATCAAGGAGGAGAAGCCGGATCACCCCTCACGTGGGTGGTCGACCCGCTTGACGGCACCACGAACTTCATCCATCAGTATGCGCCATACGCCGTGAGCATCGCCCTGCTGCAGGGTGAGACCATTCTGCTGGGAGTCGTCTACGAGGTGTGCCACGACGAGTGTTACTACGCCTGGCAAGGTGGTGGAGCCTACTTGAACGGAAACGTGCTGCACGTCAGCAACCATCATATTCAGGATGCGCTGCTCTGCTTGCAGTTGCCCTATAACAGTGATGCCTACAAACCCGTCATCAAGCATCTGATAGACGAACTCTATGGCCAGGTGGGCAGCATACGCATGTGCGGCTCTGCAGCCATGGCGCTCTGTCATGTGGCTGCCGGGAGATACGACGGCTATGCAGAAAAGTACATTGGCCAGTGGGACTACATGGCGGGGGCGCTGATAGTGAAGGAGGCTGGTGGCACAGTGACTGACTATACTGGCTCAGAGCACTTCACGCAGGGCGACAGCGTGGTAGCCACAAACGGCATTATCCAGCAGGATTTGTTAAAAAGATTATAATTCTCCAACTTTTTATTCATTCATTACGCACTTTTCACTTTTTTATTGTACCTTTGCATCACTTTTGGAAACAAAAGGGTTGCCGCAATGGTGGAATTGGTAGACACGAGGGACTTAAAATCCCTTGACCAGTAATGGTTGTGCGGGTTCGAGTCCCGCTCGCGGCACATAGATTATAATCCAAATACTATTTTATTCAGATGAAGAAAAATCATTATGTTCTTTTGTCGGCCGCATCTCTTCTGCTGCTGACGTCTTGTTCGGGCAAACTGGGTGCATTGTCTGCCGACAACTTCACAGTGACTCCTAATCCGTTGGAGACAGAGACGGGGAAAGTGCCTACCACCATTAACGGAACATTCCCCGAGAAGTATATGAAGAAGAAGGCCGTGGTGACGGTAATGCCGGAACTGCGCTATGCCGACGGCCAGGTGGCTAAAGGTCAGGGCGCCACGTTCCAGGGCGAGAAAGTGCAAGGTAACGACCAGACCATCCTGTATCAGGTGGGCGGACGCTATAATATCAAGAGCACATTCGACTACCTGAACTGCAACAAGGCCGACATGTACCTGACCTTCAATGCGAAAGTAGGTAAGAAAACGGTGAAAGTTCCCGACGTGAAGGTGGCCGAGGGCATCATTGCCACATCGGAATTATATAAGAGCACGCTCAAGTCGGCTGCTGCCGCCATCGCTCCCGATGCATTCCAGCGCATCAACGCCCAGAAGCAGGAGGCAAACATCAAGTTCCTGATTCAGCAGGCAACACTGCGCCAAAGCGAACTGAAGAACAACTCCGTACAGGAGTTCGTGAGACTGCTGGCACAGATTAACAACGACCGCGAGGGATTGCGCCTGAACGAGGTCGAGGTCTCGGCATACGCATCGCCTGACGGCGGCTTCTCACTGAATGACAGACTGGCTGCCGACCGCCAGAAGAACACTGAGAAATACGTGCAGCAGGAGCTAAAGAAAGCTCAGCTGGCTGATGCGAGCATCGATGCCAAGTACACGGCAGAGGACTGGGAAGGTTTCCAGGAACTGGTGAAGGCTTCGAACATCCAGGACAAGGACGTCATACTGCGTGTGCTCTCCATGTACAAGGATCCGCAGGAGCGTGAACAGCAGATCAAGAACATCTCCAGCGCATTCCGCGAACTGGCCGACGGCATCCTGCCCCAGCTGCGCCGCTCGCGCATGATCATCAACTACGAGACCGTAGGACGCAGTGATGAGCAGATTCAACAGCAGATGAAGGACGACGCCACTAAACTCAGCGTGGAAGAAATGCTGTATGCCGCCACACTGGTGGACGACGTCAACGCCAAGGAGGATGTCTACAAGGCTACCACTGAGATTTATCCCAACGACGCTCGTGCATACAACAACATCGCCTCCATGGAATATGCCAAAGGCAACATTGCCGCTGCCAAGCAATACCTTGAGAAGGCACAGCAACTCAGCAGCAGCCTGCCAGAAGCTGCCGCCAACCTCGGCATGATAGCCCTGATGAATGGTGACATCCAGTCAGCAGAGACATTTATTGCCAAGGCTAATGGTGCCAACGGACTTGAAGAGGTGCTGGGCAACCTGAATCTGGCCAAGGGCAACTACGCTCAGGCAGAGCAGGACTTCAAAGACGTTTATTCCAACAGCGCCGCCCTGGCACAGATTCTGAACAAGAACTATGCGTCGGCTGCCGTCACACTGAAGTATATCAAGAATCCAGACGCTACGACCGAATACCTGAAGGCCGTGCTTTCGGCCCGTATGGGTAATAACAGCGACGCTGCCGATGCGCTCCGTGCCGCCCTGGCCAAGGATCCGAGCCTCTCGCAGTATGCGAAGTACGACCTGGAGCTGAAGAATGTTGCCAAGTAAGAAGGCATGAAGAAGTTCCTGGGATTCCTTTTGCTCACCCTGACTGTAGTCTCTTGCTCAGCCCCCGACGGCATATTCCGCCTGACTGGTAAGTTCAAGAACTTCAGTCAGGGTGAACTCTATATCTACGCCATGAACGGCAAGGGAAAGATTGACACCATCAAGCTGGCCGATAGCAAATTCCGCTACGAGATACCGATGGAAGACACTGTCATGCTGAGCATCATCTTCCCTAACTTTTCAGAAATCCCCATCGTTGCCATGCCAGGCACCGACGTAAAAATGGAAGGTGACGCCTCACACTTGAAGGAGGTGGCCGTAAAAGGAACAGAGGAAAACGACCAGCTAACACTGTTCAGGATGAAGGCTAACGAACAGACGCCTCCGGAGGCAGCAAAGACGGCTGAGGCGTTTATAAAGGAGCATCCTGCCTCGCCTGCCTGCCTGTACTTGGTCAACAAATACTTTCTGCTGAAAGCTGACGCAGACCTCAGTAAGGTGCAGTCACTGCTGACGCTGATGCTGAAAGCAACTCCCGACAACAAACAAATCCAGCAAATAAAGAAACAGACAGCCATGATGCACCCGCTGACAAAAGGACACACACTGCCAAAGTTCTCTGCGGTCAGCATTGACGGACGCCATGTCAGCAATGAGGATTTGAAAGGCGACGTCAATATCGTCTGCATCTGGGCTAACTGGAGCTATGAATCACTAAGCATACAGCGCCAGTTGCTCGAATTACAAAAAGACTATGGAAAGAGGCTCCAGATTGTCGGCATCTGCATGGACGCCAATCCTGAAGAATGCCGTAAGACGGTGGAGCGCGACTCACTGCGATGGCCCATCATGTGCGACGGGGCAATGTGGGACATGGCGGTCGTCAGGCAATTAGGCATTCAAGCAGTGCCAGACAACATCATTACAGGCAAAGACGGAAAAATCATTGCCTCCCGGCTTTCTGCCGGAGAATTAAGACTCAAGATTCAGGAATTACTGAATCAGACAGCAAAGAAATAACAACTCAAATCTTCCACATCGTAGAATCGTTGAAGTAGTCAATGCGCATCGCACGACGCACTTCGTCCATGGTCTGCGCTCCCACTTCGCGAGCCTGCTCCGTACCTTTCTTTAATATGTTCTGAATCTCAGCAATATCCTTCTCCAGCTCAGCACGACGCTGACGCATCGGCTCCAGGAACTTGTTAAGCACCTCGTTCAGGAATTTCTTGCACTTCATGTCGCCTAATCCGCCACGCTGATAGTGCGCCTTCAGCTCGTCGAGATTCTGATACTCGGGCCAGAAATCCTTAAAGTCCTGATCAGTGGAGAAAGCATCAAGATAAGTAAAAACAGCATTACCTTCGACATGACCGGGGTCGCTGACGTTCAAATGAGTGGGGTCTGTGTACATTGAGCGGACTTTCTGCCACACCTCGTCCTTCGAGTCGGAAAGATAGATACAGTTACCAAGCGACTTCGACATCTTTTCCTTGCCGTCTGTTCCAGGCAGGCGGCGGGCTGTAGCATTCTCGGGCAACATAATCTGGGGCTCTACCAATACAGGTGCATAGATGTTGTTGAAGCGGTTCACCAACTCGCGTGTCACTTCCAACATGGGTTCCTGGTCTTCGCCAGCAGGCACTGTCGTGGCTTTGAACAGCGTGATGTCGGCAGCCTGTGAAACGGGATAGCAGAAAAAGCCCAAGGGAATACTCTCGCCCTCAAAGCCACGCATCTTAATCTCGGTTTTCACGGTGGGATTACGCTGTACACGGCTCACCGAGACAAGGTTCATCAGATAAGTTGTCAGCTCGGCCAGCTCTGGTATATGACTCTGTATGAAGATAGTACACTTCGACGGGTCGAGACCAGCCGACAGATAGTCGATGGCCACTTGAATGATGCTCTGACGCAGTTTCTCAGGGTTGTCTGCATTGTCTGTCAGCGCCTGCACGTCGGCCATGAAAACAAACATACGGTCGTAGTCACCTGCGTTCTGCAGTTCAACGCGACGACGCAGCGAACCAACATAATGACCTAAGTGGAGCTTGCCCGTAGGACGGTCGCCGGTAAGTATTATTTTTCCCATTTTCTTTCTTCTTTATTTAAATTCGGACTGCAAAGGTACGAAAAAACGAGGGAAAAGCAAAAGGAAAACTCGTTTTTCTTATGCTTTTCCTGTCTCTGTTCAACTAAGGGCTTCAAACAGACGGTCAAGGGCGGTGTCAGTGTTGCCATCGGCTTCGTTGAGGAGAGTGACGAACTTCGAACCGATGATGGCACCAGCAGCATTGTCGTTGGCGGCCTTCAGTGTCTGGGCGTTGCTGATGCCGAAGCCGATCATGCGGGGATTGCGGAGGTTCATCGCGCCGATGCGGCGGAAGTAAGCCTGCTTGGCGTCGTCAAAACTCTTCTGGGCACCGGTGATGGCGGCGCTGCTGACCATGTAGATGAAGCCGTCAGTGTGGTCGTCAATGAAGCGGATACGGTCGTCGCTGGTCTCGGGGGTGATGAGCATGATGACTCTTAAATCATATTTGTCGGCGACGGGCTTCACCTGGGCGAGGTAGTCATCGAAGGGGAGGTCGGGGATGATCATGCCGCTGACGCCGGCATCGGCGCACGACTGGCAGAAGGCTTCGATGCCGTAGTGGAGGATGGGATTGAGATAGCCCATCAATATCAGCGGGATATGTACCTCGTCCTTGATGGCTTTCAACTGGTCGAAGAGGGTTTTCAGGGTCATGCCGTTCTTGAGGGCTGTGGTGGCAGCACTTTGGATGACGGGGCCGTCAGCGAGGGGGTCGCTGAAGGGGATGCCGACCTCGATGAAGTCGATGCCTCTTTTTTGCATGGTTTTTATCACGGTGGCGGTGCCGTCGAGGGTGGGACATCCGGCACAGAAGTAGAGGCTTAACAGTTTGCGGTCGCCGCGAGTGGCGAAAACTTGGTTTATCTTGTTCATTGTTTTGCTGTTTTAATGGAACACAGAGACTGGAGGCACAGAGTTTCTTTTCTCTGTTGTCGTTGGCACAGAGCTTTTATTCTCTGTGTCTTTGTGTCTCTGTGTTCAGTTCATGTATAAATTGGTTGAGGGCCTGGCCGGGGTCGGGCTGTCGCATAAAGGTCTCGCCGATGAGGAAGCCGCGGAATCCGGCGGCGCGGAGGGCGCAGACGGTCTGCGGGTTACTGATGCCGCTCTCGCTGACGAGGGCGGGCGTTGTGTTCGTGGCTGTGGCACAGCCACATACTGAACGGAGGCGCTCAGCCAGACGGAAGGAGTTCTCAACGTCGGTGTGGAAGGAGCCGAGGTTGCGGTTGTTGATGCCACAGAGGTCGGGCTGCAGGTCGGCATACTCCAGTTCCTGTTCGGAGTGCATTTCTAACAGTACCTCAAGGCCAAGGGCGTGTGCCTTATCCAACAGCGATCGGCATTGTGCTTTAGTCAGGCAGGCGGCGATGAGCAGGACGGCGCTGGCTCCACAGAGGGCGGCGGCATAGAGCTGGGCCTCGTCGATGACGAAATTCTTATATAATATAGGAAGGGTGACGCCGGACGTGCGAGCCGTGCGGATGAAGTCATCGGAGCCGCCGAAGTAGTGCTCGTCGGTAAGGATGGAGAGGGCCGCGGCGCCGTTCTGCTGATAGCTCAGCGGGATGATGTCGGGGCGGCCTTCTTCCTTAATCCAGCCCTTCGAGGGTGAGCGGCGCTTGAACTCGGCAATAATGCCGCTCTCGCTCTGGAGCAAAGCCTCGCGCAGAGACGGTTTCTTAGCGCAAAGCTGCTCCAGTTCCACATGCTTATGGGCAATGATTTCTTGAAGAATATCCTGCATAGTTTTCGTTATTACGTTATATCGTTATCACGTTATTACGATTTAGCTGTTGAGTTCCACGAACTTCTTGAACGTCTTCAGGGCGTTGCCGCTGTCGATACTCTCGCGGGCAATCTCAATACATTCCTCGATGCTCTTCTGACCCTTCTCCAGCACCTGAATACCAAAGCCTGCGTTGGCCAGCACGATGTTCTTCTGGGCGGGCAAGGCGCGGTTCTCCAGCACACTGTCGAAAATCTGTGCGGCCTCCTCCTCGGTGGCACCGCCAACGAGTTCCTCGGGCTTGGCAATGTCGAAGCCGAGGTCGCGGGGGGAGAAGATGCGCTCGTAGCCGAAGGTGTCGGCGGGGGAACCGCCGACCGCAGACGAGCCGAAACCGGTGGTTACCTTGAAGTCGCCCGTCAGCGAAATCTCGTCGTAGCCGTCGATGCTGTTCACGATGCCGTAGTCGATGCCGAGCTTCTGGTACACGGCGTGATAGAGCCGCATCTGGTCGAGGTTGGCCACGCCGAGCAGCTGGCATTTGGGACGCGATGGATTGACAATGGGGCCAAGCAGATTAAAGATGGTTGGGAACGGCAGAGCCTTGCGGATGGGTCCGACGAACTTCATCGCCTTGGCGAAGAGCTGGGCGTGGAGATACACGATGCCGGCCTCGTTGAGACTCCTATTGAGACGGTCGATGTCATCGGTAAACTTGATGCCGTGATGGGCGATGACGTTCGACGCACCCGATACTGACGTGGCGGCGTAGTTGCCGTGCTTCGCCACCTTGTAGCCCGCGCCGGCGATGACGAAGCAGGCCGTGGTAGAGATATTAAAAGTGTTCTTGCGGTCGCCGCCGGTGCCGACGACATCGATGTAGCGGTCGCAGTCGAGGATGGCGGGCACACCCGTCTCCAGGATGCCGTCGCGGAAGCCTAACAGCTCATCGACGGTGACGCCGCGCATCTGCAGGCAGGTCAGCAGGGCTGTAATCTGCTCGTTGGGATACTCACTCTGTGTGATTCCAATCAGGATGGTCTTCATCTCCTCGCGGGAGAGCTCTTCGTGGTTCAGGAGGCGGAAGAGGTAGCCTTTCATTGTCTGTTCCATATTCGGTTTTGAAATTTTATTGTATTTTTGTTCTGATTTGGCTTCCGTTTGTCAAACGGAGGCTGTTTTCGGCTGTCGACGGCTTCCGTTTCGCAAACGGAAACTATAGGAAGAGCCAGTTCTGCAGCATCTGCCGTCCGTCGGGAGTCAGCACGCTCTCCGGGTGAAACTGTATGCCACGGACGTTCAGCTCGCGGTGGCGCAGGGCCATGATTTGTCCTTCTTCAGAGACGGCGGTAACTTCGAGGCAAGCGGGAAAACCGCTTGACGCAACCACCCAGGAGTGGTAACGGCCGACGGTGATATCCTTTTCCAATCTGGAGAACAGCGGGTCGTCGGCGATGATGTGACAGGGCGTTGCCACCCCGTGGAACACCTGCGAGAGGTTCTCCAGTCGGGCGCCAAACACCTCGCCGATGGCCTGATGCCCCAGACAGACGCCCAGGATGGGCTTCCGTCCAGCATAGGTACGTATGACATCGCAGAGCAACCCTGCCTCCGAGGGAATGCCAGGACCGGGCGAGAGAATAATCTTACTGTAGGGTTCTAAGTCGGAAAGTTCGAACTGGTCGTTGCGCAGTACCGTAACCTCTGCCCCCAACTCTTTCACTAAATGACTCAGATTATAGGTAAACGAGTCGTAATTATCGATGATGACTATCTTCATAGGAATGATGGGAATTGATAGGAATTAATGAGAATAATGGGTGCTATAAGATTGCGGCTTTTTCTATGGCCTTGCGCAGGGCACCGAGTTTGTTGTTCACTTCCTGCAGTTCGTACTCCACGTCGCTCTTGGCCACGATGCCGCCGCCAGCCTGGAACCACAGTTCGTTGTTGCGGCTTACGAACGTACGGATGGTGATGGCCTGATTCAGGCTGCCGTCCAGTCCGATGATGCCGATGCACCCGCCGTATGCGCCGCGGTTATGCGGTTCGTATTCGCTGATGAGCTGCATGGCGCGCACCTTCGGCGCACCGCTCAGCGTGCCGGCTGGGAACGTGTCGACAAACGCCTTAATGGGGTCGGCACCCTCGTCCAACGTTCCAGAAACACGAGAAACGAGATGGATGACGTGCGAATAGTACTGCAAATCCTTGTAGAAATCAACCTTCACACCGTGGCAGTTGCGGCTCAGGTCATTACGCGCCAAGTCCACCAGCATCACATGCTCCGCATTCTCCTTCGGGTCATTACGCAGGTACTCTGCACCCTTGCGGTCGGCCTCCGCGTCGCCTGTGCGTTTGGTGGTTCCAGCGATGGGGTCGATATAGGCCTTCCTGCCTTCAATGCGACAATGGGTCTCTGGTGATGAACCAAAGATGCGGAAGCCGCCAAAATCAAAGTAGAACAGATACGGGCTGGGATTGATGCTCCGCAGCGCACGGTAGAGCTTGAAGTCATCGCCCTCATAGCGCTGGATAAAGCGGCGACTCAGCACAATCTGGAATACATCGCCGCGCAGACAGTGCTGGATGCCCCGCCGGATATTCTCCCTGTGCTCATCGTCGGTCAGCGTAGAGCGCACATCACCCACGGGATGGAAGTCGTAAGCCTGCACACTGGCCTTGTTCATCGCCTTCAGCACGGCGTCGATGTCAGCAGCGTCGCCCAGCGTCACAACTTTGAGCATATTGTTATGATGGTCGAACACAATCACCACCTTATATAATATATATAGCACGTCGGGCGCGTCGTTTTTCTCCTGTGTCTCGTCCTTCACGGCGATGTTCTCGAAATAGCGCACGGCGTTGAACGAGGTGTAGCCGAACAGTCCGCACACGTCTGCATCGTCACCCTCTACGTGGATGCGGTCGATGAGGGCGTGGATAGCTTCGACGGAGCCGTATTCCTTGCCGAGGGCGCGGCGCTCGGTGGTTCCGTCGGGAAAACCGACGGACGCGACTCCGTGGCCGATGGCAACGCTGGCGATAGGGTTGATGCCAATAAACGAGCGCGAATTGTTTGCGTCGTGATAGTCGGCACACTCCATCAGCGCACTCTGGGGATAGAGGTCGCGCAAGCGCATGTACACACCGACGGGCGTGTAGAGGTCGGCGAGAATCGTCTTACTGGTTGTTGTATATTTAAAAGTTTCCATAAATTCGTGTAATTCGTTGTTTAAAAATTTCCGTATTCCTTCGCCATTTGCTTGTTCTTCAGATACGTTTCCACGTCCTTGTCACCGCGACCGCTGACGGTGAGCACCACCACGTCTGAGGGCTTGAAGGTCAATTTCTTCAGTGCGGCAATCGCGTGAGCGCTCTCGATGGCTGGGATGATGCCTTCCATCCTTGTCAGTTCATATCCTCCGTAGATGGCCTCGTCGTCGTTGATGCTCAGCACCTGCGTACGGCCTTGCTTGGCCATGTTGCAATGCATCGGTCCCACGCCGGGATAGTCGAGACCAGCCGAGATAGTAAATGCCTCCTGAATCTGACCGTCCTCATTCTGCATCACCAGCATCTTCGCACCGTGCAGGATGCCTGTCGTGCCGCGATGAATCGTTGCTGCCGTATAATCGGTATCCCAGCCGTGTCCGCCAGCCTCGGCCAATACGATTTTCACACGATCATCATCCATATAGTGATAGATGGTGCCTGCGGCATTACTTCCACCGCCGATACAGGCTATCAAGTAGTCAGGATAGTCACGACCTGTCTTTTCCTCCAACTGCCACTTGATTTCTTCAGAGATCACACTCTGCATCCGCGCCACGAGGTCGGGATAAGGATGCGGCCCCATCGTCGAGCCCACGATATAGAACGTGTCGCTGGGATGACAGCACCAGTCGCGGATAGCCTCGCTACAGGCGTCGCTCAGTGTCATGTTACCCGTACGGACAGGATGCACCTCAGCACCCAACATTTTCATACGCTCGACATTGGTGTGCTGACGCTCCACGTCGGTAGCACCCATAAACACTTCGCACTTCATGTTCATCAGCGCACAAACCGTCGCCGTCGCCACACCATGCTGTCCAGCTCCCGTCTCTGCAATGATGCGCGTCTTGCCAATCTTCTTTGCCAGCAGAATCTGTCCGATGGTGTTGTTAATCTTGTGCGCACCCGTATGGTTCAGGTCTTCGCGCTTCAGATAGAGCTGGCATCCGTACCGCTCGCTCATCCGCTTTGCGAAGTACAGCGGAGACGGCCGTCCCACGTAGTCCTTCAGCAGTGCATGATACTCCTGCTTGAACTCTTCGCTTTCTACAATCGGCAGATATGCCTCCTGCAAATCCCTCACACACTTGTAGAGAATCTCCGGCACATAAGCGCCACCGAACTCCCCGTAAAATCCTTTCTCGTCAACTTGATACTTGTTCATATTATCATCGTTTTTGTGTAATAAATCGTAAATTAGTAAATCATAAACAAAAGAGACTCGCCGCTGTCGCGACGAGCCTCCGTTTTATCCCTTTGATGAACACACACGGCTCAGTGCCTCGCGACTTTATCGAGTCTCGAGCGCCACCACCAAGCGTAAGCATTCATAAAATTATTCATAATTCGATATTTTCTTTCAATTCGGCAGCAAAAGTAATCATTTTCTTTCAAACTGCCAAATATTTCGACAGATTTTTTGCTATTTTCTTAAAAAGGATTGATGGTTATACCAAAAAGCACATTGGCTGTCTGTAAATAAGGATTGGTATGAAACTCTGCAAAGACAGGTATTTTCGAGAATCCCAAGTCAAGATCTTTCGTAGCGCGGATAGAAGCCATCACACAAGCCGCTCCCTCTGCATAAAAGAAATTTCTTGCATAATAAGTATCAACGCCTAATAGCCCCTGATGCTCTTTTTCCTCCAGATAGCCGGCACTCTCAAAAGGTGTCATACCTGCAGTCAGTTGCCAGTTGATTCCACCCATTTCGAAGGGCACACCTAATTCTATATAAGTCGAATAAGCCTGTTTGCCGGAAATTCTAAAATCATTACCCCAAACAAAGGTATAAGCTTGCAAGCTGAAATACTTGCACTTGTAGCCTATATTGGCCTCCAACTGGTGTGCTCCTTGTTTCTCAAAGAAAAAATAACGATTATTGGGATCAATACCCGACAGCCAGTAGTCAGTCACACCAATATTAAAACCACTGTATTCATAACCAAGCGTCAAGTCTATCTCCTTGTCGTCAGTAGATTCAAATCCCACATTACCAAACAATGTGAGCGACAAACCTTTCCAGTCCACAGTGGCAGTAGGCTGAATACTGATACCGCCCAATTCACGTCCACGCCACATGTATTGGCTGACGAGATCGGCACTGACAGATGCCGATAAATCACTTTGGGCAAATGAGTTGGCAGACAATATGATAGCCACAAAGACCAACAATGTTCTTTCCTTAAGAATCCTCATACTTTTTAAATTATCTGTTAGCGGCTGCAAAGATACAAAAAAAAAGAATAATGAAAAACGAGAAATGAGTTTTTTTTCGTAACTTTGCGCCATCACAACTAATGACCATAAAAATGATGAAGAAAAGGAACCTCTTACTATCCGTGCTGCTTGTTGCAGCGTCAGCCGTACAGGCTCGTCAGTGGACGTCCGCCCAGGTGAAGGACGTTATCCGTAAAGTGAACACCTATTGGCAACAGAACAACAAGGCGGAAGTGCGCTCGTTCTGGGACAATGCCGCCTATCACACCGGCAACATGGAAGTCTATCAACTGCTTGGCGACCAGCAGATGCTCGACTACAGCATACGCTGGGCTGAGCACAACGAGTGGAAGGGTGCCAAGGAAGCAGACCCAGCCAAGTGGAAATACAAGAACTATGGCGAAGGGCAGGACTACGTGCTCTTTGGCGACTGGCAGATATGCTTCCAGACTTACATTGACCTTTATAACCTGTCGAAGGACGAGAAGCGCGTGGCCCGTGCCAAGGAGGTGATGGGCTACGAAGCCGACTCCCGTGAGAATGACTACTGGTGGTGGGCCGATGCGCTCTATATGGTGATGCCCGTGATGACGAAGATGTACAAGCTGACGGGCGACGTGAAGTACCTGAACAAGCTTTACGACAACATCCTCTACAGCGACGGCATCATGCTCGACCCCGAGACGGGCATCTACTTCCGCGACGGCAAGTATGTGTACCCCAAGCATAAGTCGGCCAACGGCAAGAAGGATTTCTGGGCACGCGGCGACGGTTGGGTGCTGGCCGGCTTGGCCAAGGTTTTGCAGGACATGCCTGAGACGTATGTGCGCCAGCCCTTCTTCGTCAACAAGTACGTGACACTGGCCCGTGCCGTTGCCGCCTGCCAGCAGCCGCAGGGTTACTGGACGCGCTCCATGCTCGACCCGCAGCATGCCCCTGGTCCTGAGACTTCGGGTACGGCCTTCTTCACCTACGGCATGCTGTGGGGCGTCAACCACGGTTATCTTTCCAAGAAGGAGTTCGCACCCGTCATTGCCAAGGCGTGGAAATATCTGACGGAGACAGCCCTGCAGTCCTCTGGCAAGGTGGGCTACGTACAGCCTATTGGCGAGCGCGCCATTCCCGGGCAGACCGTCGATCAGAACAGCGAGGCCAACTTCGGTGTGGGTGCTTTCCTGTTGGCCGCCTGCGAATATGTAAGGTATCTGGAACGCTGAACGATGAAGATCTTTGCCATCGGAATGAATTACGCAGCTCACAACAAGGAGCTGCAAAGGCTGCAGGTAGGCGACGCTAATGAATTGGTGAAGCCCGACGAGCCCGTCATCTTCACCAAAGCCGACTCGGCGCTGCTGAAGCCGGGCAAGCCGTTTTTCGTGCCCGACTTCATGGGACGCATCGACTACGAGGCTGAGCTCGTGTTCCGTATCTGCCGGTTGGGGAAGAGCATCCCTGAGCGGTTTGCCCACCGCTACTACGACGCTGTGACCGTAGGCATCGACTTCACCGCCCGCGACATGCAGCAAGCGGCCAGCCAGAAAGGTCAGCCGTGGACTATCTGCAAGGGTTTCGACGGCAGTGCCGCCATAGGTGAGTGGACGAATGTAGAAAGCGGCGTCATGACGTTCCGTCTTGATAAGAACGGCGAGACCGTGCAGCAGGGCTACAGTAGCGACATGTTCTACAGCGTAGACCAGATTATCAGCTACATCTCCCGCTTCTTTACGCTGAAGACCGGCGACCTGCTCTACACCGGTACGCCGGCTGGCGTAGGCCCCGTACAGATAGGTGACCATCTGGAAGGCTGGTTGGGCGAACGGAAGGTGCTCGACCTGCATTGCAAGTAAATCCAATTTTTTCTGTAGCGCCTCCATATTTTTCTATGGAGGCTCCACAGAATCACAGGGAGCCTCCGCAGAATCACAGGGAGCCTCCGCAGAATTACAGGGAGGCTCCGCAGAATTCTGTGGAGGCTCCGCATGAAAACCCGCTATTTAGAAGGTGAATGCAATCGTGTAGCGCATGCCCCACTTGGGACTCGTCGGCAGATCGTTGTAATTCAGGCGTCGCACGTACTCCACATGGAAGAACTTGAAGATGTTGTGGATGCCTAACACCAGCTCAGCGTAGGGTTTCTTGGAGTCCATGATGTAGGAGCCTTCAGGGAAGTACATCAGGATATGGCTGCCGGCATTTTCGGCAAGATAGGGGTTGTTCTTGTCGGTCAATGTGCCCCAGAGCATGCGGAAACCGATGTACTCGCGCCAGTGTAAGTTCTTGATGATAGGCGTGCGGTTGAAGATTTTCCCGTTCAGGTCCCACGACACCATGAGCGAGGCGAAGCGGTCGTTGAGGAACTCCATCGTGTTGATGAGGCTGAAGGCCTCGCGCTGGATAGTGTACGACTGGTTGGCCGTAGGATGGATGAGCAGGGGGTATGGCACCTTGTCCCACTGTATGCCGCCCTTGAGTGTGACGTCCATCTTTCCCCAGCTGGAGAGCCAGAAGCGCTTGAAGACGTGCATCTCGGTATAGTTATAGTCATACTGACCGCCGAAGAGACCGCTGAATCCCTTGGTATGCGACAAGTTGAACACGGGTGCGTCGAGATTGATGACGCGGCGGCGCAGCTTGTTGTTGATATAGGTCTCGCCAGGGGCGTAGCGCAGGCGGGCTGTCACCTCGGCCGTTTTCATGAACTCGCCGTTGCCCAGTTTATTGAATGTCTCGCGGGGAGCTGTGTCGAGCGTGCGGAACGACATGTCGCCACAGGCTTCGTTCCGCTCCACCTTTCCGTTGATGGTGGCCTTCAGGCCCCAGTCGGTCTCGTAGTCGAAGGTCACCTGCTGGCGGTTGTAGAACATCATCTTGTTGGCCTTGGCCCACTTCATGGCCACGATGAGGTTATCCTTGTCCGTATCGAGGAAACGGTCGCTGGGCGAGCAGACGTCGCTTGCCGACTGAATGGTCACCGTGCGGCGCGGGAACTCGTGTGGCAGGTATTTCTTCGGATTCAGCGAATAAGTGGCTTCGGCGCTGTAGTAGTTCTTCTTGCTGCCCCATCCGCGACCATAATAGCCAGACAGGAAGAAGTGCTTGTTCAGGTTGGCCGTGGTCTTGGCACTGAAGCGGCTGCGCCATCCGTCCACGTAGTTGTGGGTCAGGAAGGTGTTCACAGGGCAGATGTCGATGTAGTTGGGCTTGCCTGTCTCCACAGAGTTCTCCAAAAGGGCTTTCAGACCGAAGATGACGTACTTCATGCCCTTCACGTTCTCAAAATTGTGGATAAATCCGTCCATCGAGCCTTCGCTCTTGGTCAGTTCCACCTGTCGGTACTGCTGCCAGAACTCCTCGTCACGCATCTCGGCATCGGCATCGGTCACCTCCTTGTTCATGCCTTTGAACCGCTTGTCGGGAATCGAGTCAAAGGCGTAGTCGGTGAGGCGGGTGGTGCGGGTGACAGTACCCGCCTTGATGAGATCGTAGAGTTCCAGCTCCGTCGTCATGTCGTCCTTGGTGAGCACCCACTGACCGTCGGCCAGCCGTTCGTACTCCTGCAGAATCTGCACGTTCTCGACGAAATTGACATTGCTCTGCCTGGGGATGGTCATTTCGCAGCGGCGGACGTGGAGCGTCGAGTCATCGAGGATATAGAGGTCGCCGCGGAATCCCATGTCGTTCTGGTTGTTAGGCAGGAAGTTCAGGTGGATGCAGCGGTCGCTGATTCCCGGACTCTGCAGTCTTTCTACCATCACGGTGTCCTCAATATAATAGCGGTAGAAGCCGATGCCCTCAGCAGAAATAGGCGAGATGAACGGCCGCTGCAACAGTCGGATGTGATCCTGATAGAGGTCGATGGGCGTGAAGACGTCCTTGACCACGGTGTTGATGATGTCGCCCGTCTGGAACAGGTCGTTGAGTCCCTTTGAAGACTGGCCCTGAATATAGGTTTTCTCGGAACGCGGACTGCGCCGGTAGATTTTCTGCGAGACAGTCTCGTCAACACTAATGGGCAGTATCAGTTTGCCGGTAGCAGGGCTGGTCTCCACCTGATCTTTCAGCCAGGGGTGCTTCTTGAAGGGATTCTGCTCCAGCTGCTCAGGTTTCAGGTCGTTGAACGCCAAAGTGATCTTCTCGTACTTGTTGTACTGGTAGTAGTCGTTCAGTTCCAGGTCGGTTCGCTTCTTTGCAGCCACCACCCGCCGCATCAGCTCCACTGCGGGATTGTTGCGTCGGCTATAGCGGTTACGCTTCGACTTGACGGTCACTTCGCCCAGAATTTTCTTGTCGGGTTTAAGGGCTATATCCAACTGGTTCTTGGTCTTGCTGTTGATGGTAACGGTGCGCGGTTTGTAACCTACGGAACTGAACGTGAGACTCCAGCCGTCATGGCGGACAATGCTGTAGCGTCCGTCGTTCTTGGAAGCTACAGCGACCTTGTGCCCCTTATAAACAACACTGGCAAAAGGAATGCTGTCGCCCGTCTCAGCATCGGTGACAATGCCCCTGATAGTCTGCTGTGCGCTGATGCCAAGTACCATCATCCATAAAATCATGATGATGGCGATACGTAATGTCTTCATTCTTTCGAACAATCTTTCGGGGTGCAAAATTAGCCATTAATTTTTAAAACACCAAAAAATATGGAAAGATTTGGCTGTTTGACAAATAAACAGTAATTTTGCAGCCAAAAAACGTGAAGTTCATGATAGAAACAGAGAACGATCGTCCTGTCTCTGACGGCTCGCAAGATGACACGCAAGACAAAAACGGGCTGGTTCGCCGCATTGCCGAACAGAAATATGAGTTTGGCTTTACTACGGATGTCCATACGGAAATCATCCCCGTGGGACTCAACGAAGATGTGGTGAGACTTATCTCCGAGAAGAAGGGCGAGCCCGAATGGATGCTTGACTTCCGCCTGAAGGCGTTCCGCTACTGGAAGGAACAGAAGGAGCCGAAGTGGGGACATGTGCATGTACCCCCCGTCGACTACCAGGCCATCTCCTACTATGCAGACCCCACCGCGAAAAAGCCCGCGTCCGGCGGTTCGTCCGCCGGAAAAATCGATCCGGAGGTGGAGAAGACATTCGACAAGTTAGGCATTCCGCTTGAGGAGCGACTGGCGCTGAGCGGCAACACTGCCGTTGATGCCATCATGGACTCTGTGTCGGTGAAAACCACGTTCAAGGAGAAACTTCGCGAAAAGGGTGTCATCTTCTGCTCCATCGGCGACGCCATCAAGGAGCATGGCGACTTGGTGCGGCAGTACCTGGGCACCGTCGTCCCCTATAAGGATAATTTCTACGCAGCGCTGAACTCAGCCGTGTTCAGTGACGGTTCATTCGTCTATATTCCAAAGGGAGTGCGCTGCCCGATGGAACTGAGCTCCTATTTCCGCATCAACGCCCGCAATACGGGCCAGTTTGAACGAACGCTCATTGTGGCCGACGACGACGCATACGTGAGCTATCTTGAAGGCTGCACTGCCCCGATGCGTGACGAGAACCAGTTGCATGCTGCCATCGTCGAGATTATCGTCATGAACCGTGCCGAGGTGAAGTACTCTACAGTGCAGAACTGGTATCCGGGCGATGAGCAGGGCAAGGGAGGCGTGCTGAATCTTGTGACCAAGCGCGGCGACCTGCGCGGCGTGGATTCAAAACTGTCGTGGACACAGGTGGAGACGGGGTCGGCTATTACGTGGAAATATCCATCGTGCATCTTGCGTGGCGACAATTCACAGGCTGAGTTCTACAGCGTAGCCGTGACGAACAACTATCAGGAAGCCGATACGGGCACAAAGATGATTCATATCGGAAAGAACACCAAGTCGACCATCATCTCGAAAGGCATTTCGGCCGGGCATTCGCAGAATTCGTACCGTGGACTGGTGCGTGCTGCCGCTACGGCCGACAACGCCCGCAACTATTCGTCGTGCGACTCGCTGCTGCTGGGCTCGAACTGCGGTGCCCACACCTTCCCCTACATGGATGTGAAGAACAGCACGGCCATCTTCGAACATGAGGCCACGACATCGAAAATCAGTGAAGACCAGTTGTTCTACTGCAACCAGCGCGGCATACCCACTGAGCAGGCTGTTGGTCTCATTGTCAACGGCTATGCCAAGGAAGTGCTGCAGAAGCTGCCGATGGAGTTTGCCGTGGAGGCGCAGAAGTTATTAAGTGTATCATTAGAAGGAACAGTAGGATAAGATCATGTTAGAAGTCAAGAATTTGCATGCCAAGATAGGCGAGAAAGAGATATTGAAAGGCATCGACCTCGTCATCAACGACGGCGAGACACACGCCATCATGGGTCCTAACGGCTCAGGCAAGTCTACACTCTCAGCAGTCCTCGTGGGCAATCCACTCTATGAGGTGACTGAGGGCGAGGCGTGGTTTAACGGGAAGAATCTGCTGGAAATGAAACCTGAGGACAGAGCCCACGAAGGGTTGTTCCTGTCGTTCCAGTACCCTGTGGAGATTCCTGGCGTCAGCATGACGAACTTCATGAAGGCCGCCATCAACGAGAAGCGCAAGTATCAGGGCCTGGAGCCAATGAATGCAGCAGAGTTTCTGAAACTGATGCGTGAGAAGCGGAAGATTGTGGAACTGGACTCCAAACTGGCGAACCGTTCGGTGAACGAGGGATTCAGCGGTGGGGAGAAGAAACGCAACGAGATTTTCCAAATGGCGATGCTGGAACCGAAACTGAGTATCCTCGACGAGACGGACTCGGGACTTGACGTCGACGCCATGCGTATCGTGGCTGACGGTGTGAACAAACTGCAGACGGCAGAGACCAGCTGTATCGTCATCACACACTACGACCGCCTGCTGGAGATGATCAAGCCCCAGTATGTGCATGTGTTGTATAAAGGACGTATCGTGAAGACCGGTGGCCCCGAACTGGCTGTTGAGATTCAGGAACACGGCTACGACTGGATAAAGGAAGAAATAGGAGAGGAATAATTTAAGTGAAGAGTGAATAGTGAAGTCAGAACAGCAATACATAGATTTGTACAAAGAGGCACGAGGGATGATCTGCGAACACAGCAGCAACGTGATGAATGCCCCACGCGACGAGGCCTTCGACCGGTTGGTGTCGAGTGGTTTCCCCACCCGAAAGGTTGAGCGCTACAAGTACACCGACATCCAGGCTCTCTTTGCTCCCAATTACGGTCTGAACCTGAACCGCCTTGAGATTCCCGTCGACCCATACAAGGCTTTCAGTTGCGACGTGCCGAACCTGTCCACTTCGCTTTATTTTGTGGTCAACGATGTCTTCTACACCAAGATGCAGGCGAAAGCTCATCTGCCTGAGGGTGTCATCGTCGGTTCGCTGAAAGACTTTGCCACAACGGAGTATTACAATCAGTTGGCAGGGAAGGCCAACGATGCCGTAACCGACTTGAATACCATGCTGACACAGGACGGACTCTACGTCTATGTGCCTAAAGGAGTGAAAACAGATCGTGCCATTCAGGTCATCAACATCCTGCGCTCCGACGTTGACTTGATGGTCAACCGCCGTGTGCTTATCATTGTTGAGGCGCAGGCAGAAATAAAGATGCTGTTCTGCGACCATGCTGCTGATGACAGGAACTTCCTGACAACACAGGTCATTGAGGCTTACGTAGGCGAGAATGCATCGCTCGACCTGTACTGTCTGGAAGAGACTCATTATAAAAATGTACGCGTAAGCAATGTCTATATCAACCAGGAACGCGACAGCCGCGTCACCCACAACGTGATTACCCTGCACAACGGCACAACCCGCAACAAGCTCGACCTGACATTCGCTGGCGAAGGTGCCGAATGCGCCTGCTACGGATGCGTCATTGCCGACAAGCAGCAGCATGTAGACAATAATACCCTGATTATCCACAAGGCGCCACACTGCACATCGAACGAACTCTACAAATACGTGCTCGACGACAAGGCGACAGGTGCTTTTGCGGGACGCGTGTTGGTAGAGCACGGAGCACAGAAGACGACGTCGCAGATGACCAACCAGAATCTGACGGCAACGAAAGAGGCCCGTATGTACACTCAGCCCATGCTGGAGATTTATGCCGATGACGTGAAGTGTGCCCATGGCTCAACGGTAGGGCAACTGAATGATGCCGCCCTGTTCTATATGCGACAGCGCGGTATCAGCGAACAAGAGGCTCGCGTGCTATTGCAGCAAGCTTTTATCAATGAGGTTTTCGACAAGATGGAACTCACTCCCCTCCGCGACCGTTTGCACTATCTGGTGGAAAAACGCTTCCGCGGCGAACTGAACAAATGCGAGGGATGTATGCTCTGCAAGTAAAATTCTTGTCTGCAGATGTCCTCTTTTGATGTAAGTCAAAAATAATGAGCACAATTGAACAATAAAGGCTGACGGTAAACGTCGTCAGCCTAAAATTTGTACCTTTGCACCCGTAATCGTGATGATTACGCTATATTTTTCATTAGGTTAGTGTCCTTCGTCTATGACGAAGCAAATTTAAGGAAAAGATGATGTTATTAGATTTTCAAACAACGGTGACGTTGGTTTCTGTTGCAATAGCTACCTTGTTGAGTATTTTCACTTTAACACAGGCCAACGTACGTTAGAAAGAGTGCGGAGTGAGTGAGTCATACCGCGCTCTTTTTTCTAAAACAAACTTAAAAACACGTATTTTTCCTATATTTTAAAGAATAATAAGGTGAAAATGAACGAAATTTGCGGAAATGTGCGTAAATTTGCACCCAAATTTGAAATTGAATATTCGATGAAAAGGATTTTTCAGGTGTTTTTCAGTATGCTCGTGGTGGCATTAGCGTTCACTTCGTGCCTGAAATCTGATAATGACACCGTGACGCTCTACGATGATATAGCCATCATGGAATTCAAGTTGGGAACCCTCAACCGCTATCTTCATACTACCAGTTCAATCCATACCGACTCTATCTACAAGGTGACGTATTCGGCCAGCAACTACGTTATGAACATAGACCAGATAAACCACAAAATATATAATACCGACTCGCTGTTGGTCGGAACGGACATTTCACGCGTGGTTTGTACGGTGACAACGGAGAACAGCGGCGTTGTCTATGTGAAGTCACAGACAAGTGATTCGCTGACCTATCTCAGGTCTGACTCGATAGACTTTACAGAGCCTCGCATCTTCCGTGTGTATGCATCCGACGGGTCTTGTAGCCGCGACTATACGGTGAGCCTGAATGTGCGTACCGTGGAGAAAGGAACATTCTACTGGACAGAGACCAGCAAGGAACTATTCCCCACGACAGATGTCGAACAGCCAAACTGGGCAGAAGAGCTGATGGACAGCACTGACGCGGACATGGTGCCGTATGCGGTCCTCGGCTATATCAGATGGAATATTAACAGCAAAACGGACTATTCCTTGATGGTGGGCAAGAGCAATGCACTGAAGGGGATGCTGGTCGTCTGGCGGAAAATTATCGACGACAATCGTACCAGCCAATGGACGTATATGCCTTGGGCAGAGGACAACAGTGACTATCTGCCCGACATGGACAGGCTGGAACTGGTGTATTTTAAGAATAGTGTACTGGCCTTCGGAAGCGATGGTAAAATATATCAAAGCCGTGACCAGGGAGTTACGTGGAAAACGGGCAATACCTTTGTCTATCCAGAAGGGTTCGACGTCGCGTCGCCATTCCAGATAGCCGTTGATGCTGACGGCTGCTTGTGGCTGACGGATACAGTCAATGGACGTACGTGGAAAGGTGTCATGACAGACTGAAAACGATGAGACGGGTGCTGATATGCATGCTTCTGGCAGCAAGTGCTTTGGGTGTGAAAGCTCAAGACGACCCTGAGTACAAGATGGAAATCGGAGCGGGGGCTGGACTGATAAGCTATTTGGGCGACTTCAACGGCAGCCCACTGAAGAACATGCAGCCTATGGGGAGCCTGGTGGCCAAGTACCGTTCCAATCCGCGGATGTCGTGGGCGGCGAATATCAGCTATGGTAAGCTGAAAGGCAAATCGACTGATGATAAGAGCTGGTTCCCGAATATGGAAGAGCCTTGGTCGTTCAACCATTCGCTCATTGATGTATGCCTGCGCTTTGAATATAATTTCTGGGCGTATGGAACAGGAAGGGAGTATCGCGGCGCCAAACCGATAGCGCCGTTCATTGCCATAGGACTGGGAGCCACGAGTGTGAGTGCAGATAAAAACGTATTCACCTTGAATATGCCAATGGGACTTGGCTTGAAATACAAAATAGGCAACCGGCTGAACCTGACAGCCGAATGGATGGTGCACTTTACTGGCAGTGACCAGCTTGACGGGGTGGAAGACCCCTATGGCATCAAACGCAGCGGACTGTTCAAGAACACCGACTGCTATAGCGCCTTCCAAATGACGCTGACATACGATTTATGGGCAAAATGTAAAACTTGTAACAATGATAGAGACTGATATTAAATTGGATAAGACGCACATCCCCCAGCACATTGCCATCATTATGGATGGTAATGGGCGCTGGGCTACCGACCGTGGACTGGATCGTACTTTCGGCCATAAGGCAGGACTCGATACGGTGAAGACCATTACAGCAGAGTGTGCAAGGCTGGGCGTAAAGTACCTCACGCTATACACCTTCTCGACAGAGAACTGGAATCGTCCCGCCTACGAGATTGAGGCGCTGATGGGATTGGTGCTCGGATTCATAGAGATGGAACTCTTCACCGACAATAACGTGAAATTCCGCATGATAGGTGACATTGAGCGGTTGCCACAGAGTGTGCAGGACAAGATTCACTACATGGAAAACCTGACCATCAATAATGACGGCATGACAATGGTGGTTGCCATGAGCTATTCGTCAAAGCTTGAACTGGTGCGCGCTACACGGCTCATTGCCGAGAAGGTGCAGGCTGGGGAGCTAGCTCCTGCTGACATTAACGACCAGACCATTAACGACCATCTGTGGACAAACTTCATGCCTGACCCGGAACTGCTCATACGTACGGGCGGTGAGTTGCGCATATCCAACTACCTGCTCTGGCAGTGTGCCTACTCTGAATTCTATTTCTGCGACACATACTGGCCAGACTTCGACGAGGCGTGCCTGCATAAGGCCATTGCTGACTACCAAAGGCGTCAGCGACGTTTCGGAAAGACAGAAGCGCAAGTTGAGGAGGAAGAAAAGTAAAGTATCAAAAGTAAAGTGACATATCATATTATTATAAATAAGGTACGAGGGATGGTAAAGTGTCTTTTGCCTTTTTACCTTCTCGTTTTCTTACCCTTCTTAGCCGTTGCACAGGACAAGATTGTGAATCCCGACATCTCGTATGCCGGTACGCCACGAACCTGTGAAATCGGAGGATTGGCCGTTGAAGGAGTCGATGGTTATGAAGACTATATACTTACAGGTCTTTCCGGACTATCAGTGGGACAGGAAATTGAAGTTCCCGGTACGGCTATTACTGAAGCCGTGAAACGCTACTGGCGTCATGGTCTTTTCTCTCGCGTACAGATAACGGCAGATTCTCTGATAGGTTCTAAAATATACTTGTGTATTCACTTGAGCCTGCGTCCCCGTGTCAGTACGATCAACTATCTCGGAGTAAAGAAAAGCGAACGGGAGGACTTGGAAGCAAAGCTTGGTATCATGAGGGGTAGTCAGATTACGCCGAACATGATTGACCGCGCCAAAATCCTGGCCAAGAAATATTTTGACCAGAAAGGCTTTAAAAACGCGGAAATAGACATCATGCAGCGTGATGACGTTACAGGTAAGAACCAAGTTATCCTGGATGTGAACATTGATAAGAAATCGAAGATGAAAGTGCGTCACATCATCTTCGAAGGAAATGAACAACTGGCAGACAAGAAGATTAAGGGATCGCTCTTTAGCAAGGGCGCTTTTGGAAAGATTCATGAAGCCGGGAAACTGTCGAATATCTTCAAAGGAAAGAAATTTACCGACGAGCGATATGTAGAAGCTAAAGAAGCACTCGTTGATAAATATAATGAACTGGGATACCGCGACATGACCATTATCAGTGATTCTGTGTGGAACAATGATGAAAAGCACGTGAATGTGCTGGTCAGAGTGGAGGAAGGCCAGAAATACTATATCCGCAATATCACTTGGGCAGGTAACACCGTGGCTACAACCGACTATCTTAGCCGGGTCCTTGGTATGAAGAAGGGCGACGTCTACAACCAGCGATTGTTGCAGAAGCGACTGTCAGAGGACGAAGATGCCGTGGGAAACTACTATTGGAATAACGGTTACCTGTTCTATCAGCTGAACCCGGTAGAGGTCAATGTCGTAGGCGACTCCATTGACTTGGAAATGCGTATATGGGAAGGCACTCAGGCTCACCTTAATCACGTGCGTATCTATGGTAATGACCGTCTTTATGAGGAAGTCGTACGCCGTGAATTGCGTACCAAGCCAGGTGACCTCTTCTCCAAGGAAGCCCTCCAGCGTTCAGCACGTGAACTGGCTTCCATGGGGCATTTCGATCCTGAAAAGGTGAACCCAGAGATCAAGCCTAATGGCGAGGACGGCACGGTGGACATCAACTGGATGCTGGAACAGAAATCTAACGACCAGATAGAGTTTTCTCTCGGATGGGGACAGACTGGCGTCATCGGACGTATTGGCCTTAAACTGAATAATTTCTCCATGCGCAACCTGTTCGGCAAGAACAAGATGCACCGTGGTATCATGCCTGTTGGAGATGGTGAACAGTTAGGCATCAACTTCCAGACCAACGGTTCGTATTATAGCTCACTATCAACCAGCTACTCTACTAACTGGTTTGGTAATAAGCGCCCGAACTCGTTCAGCATTAGTCTGTTCTATTCAAAGCAGTCGGATATTTCCAGCTATTACCGCAACAATGCGCTTTACAACAGCCTGGGCTATGGTTATGGTTATGGCTACGGCTATGGTACGTTGAATAGTCTTGCCTATAATTATGACTCCATGCTTGATGATGACAAGAACATCCGAATGTTTGGCGCAACCATCGGATGGGGTAAGCGACTGCGCTGGCCTGATGACTATTTCCAGTTCATGGCCACTATCGGTTACACACGCTATATGTTGCGTGACTGGAACTACTTCTATATTGCAAACGGTAACTGCAACAACCTGAACTTAGGGTTGCAGTTGTCGCGTACGTCAACAGATAATCAGTTGTTCCCGCGCCGTGGCTCTGAATTTCTGCTTTCGCTGACTGTTACCCCCCCTTGGTCGCTGTTTGACGGAAAGGACTATAGGAACTTGGCTTTGAACAGCAACTCTGCCACCTATGAAAGTGAGTTGCAGGATATGTATCGCTGGATTGAGTATCATAAATGGAAGTTTAAGTCACGTACCTATACGGCGTTGACGAGCGCACAGAAGTGCTTTGTCTTGATGACGCGTATAGAATTAGGCATATTAGGTTCGTTCAATAGTGACAAGAAGTCGCCGTTTGAAACCTTCTATGTAGGTGGCGACGGCATGAGTGGCTATAGCTACAGCTATGCAGAGGAGACCATTGGCATGCGTGGATACGACAACGGTTCTATCTCGACATCATCTGCCTATACAGAGTCCAGTGGACGTCGCACGTCAAACAATGCATACGCCTATGACCGCTTCACGCTGGAATTGCGCTATCCGTTCATGCTGGGTAATACCACCATTTATGGCCTCGGATTCCTGGAAGGTGGTAACGCATGGGCTGACATAAAGAAATTCAATCCCTTTAATATGAAGCGCTCTGCGGGTGTCGGTGTGCGCATCTTCCTGCCTATGGTTGGTCTGATGGGTATCGACTGGGCTTATGGCTTCGACAAAGTCTACGGTAGTGGTGGATGGTCTAAGGGTGGAAGCAATTTCCACTTCGTTCTCGGACAGGAATTTTAAATGAAAAAAGATATGAAAAAGAATTTGATGGTAAAACGACTGATGACTTTAGCATTGCTAATGATTCTTCACTCTTCATTCTTCACCCTTCACTCTATGGCGCAGAAGTTCGCGTTGGTGGATATGGACTATATCTTGAAGAACATTCCTGCTTATGAGCGGGCTAACGAACAGCTGAATCAGGTATCGAAGAAATGGCAGGCAGAGGTTGATGCGCTCACGACTGAGGCCCAGACACTGTATAAGAACTATCAGAATGAACTGGTGTTCTTGTCGGCTGAGCAGAAAAAGGCCAAGCAGGATGCCATTATGGAAAAAGAGAAACAGGCTTCAGAACTGAAACGCAAGTATTTCGGTCCAGAAGGTGAGCTTTACAAAAAGCGCACTTCACTGATGTCGCCAATTCAAGACGAGATATATAATGCTGTCAAAGATATTGCCGAATTGCGCGGTTATCAGTTAGTGCTCGACCGCGCCAGCGACACAGGTATCATTTTTGGATCACCGAAAATTGATATTTCAAACGAGGTCCTTAGCAAGTTGGGCTACGCCAATTAAAAGATTAATAACATCATAACGACAAAAATAAAAAAAGAAAAATGAAAAAGTTTATCATTGGTGCCATCTGCGCCATCTGCGGTGTATTCACCGCCAATGCACAGGCCAAGTTCGGTCATGTTAATACACAGGAAATCATTCAGGCTATGCCGGAATACGGAAAGGCAAAGACAGAAATCGAGGCACTGACCCAACAGTATGAGGCTGATTTGAAGTCGATGCAGGACGAACTGCAAAAGAAGGGTGAAGCCTTTGACAAGGAGCAAGCTACCCTACCCGAAAATATCAAGCAGCGTCGCCAGCAGGAATTGCAGGACATGTACCAGAAGATTCAGCAAAGTTTTCAGGACAACCAGCAGGCATTGGCCAAGGCTCAGCAGGAAAAGATGCAAGCCATCACGACAAAGGTGCTTGATGCCATCAAGACCGTAGGCCAGTCTGGAGGTTACGTCTATATCATGGAGATGGGAGCTGGTATTCCTTACATTAGCACCACGCTTTCCACCGATGTGACTGCCCAGGTAAAGACTCAGCTTGGATTAAAGTAAAAAATGAAGCGAATAGTAACCATATTACTGGGCTTGTGCGCTGTCCTGTGCCTGTCTGCCCAGGACAGCGTACGGGTTTTCAAGTTTGGCTACCTCAGTTATGAAATAGCGCTCCACTCGATGCCCGACTATACTTTGGCACAACAATCGCTGAACGCTCTGCGTGCAAAGTATGAAGCAGAAATGAAACGTGTGGAGCAAGACTTCAATTTGAAGTACGAAGAGTTTCTGGAGGGTATGCGTGACTTTCCAGAAACTATTCTCCGAAAGCGTCAGACAGAGTTGAAGGAACTATTGGAACGCAATATAGACTTCAAGGCTGAGTGCCGCCAGCAGCTTACAAAAGACGAGGCTCAATTGTTTGAACCTCTGAAAGCAAAACTTGCTGATGTACTTGCTACCATTGCCAGCGAGCGCGGCTATGCTTTCATTCTCAATACCGACCTCAATGCCGTTCCGTTTATCAACCCCGCCATGGGCGATGATATCAACGAACTGGTACGTTCTACGCTCATCAATCGTTCCACCCTGAAAAGTGTTATCCGCTAACCCAGGCCCTATCGGCATCTTTGACAGTGGCTACGGCGGACTTACCATTCTTCACGGCATCCGCCAGTTGCTTCCCCAGTACGATTACTTGTATTTGGGCGATAATGCCCGTGCACCTTATGGATCGCGTTCTTTCGACGTCGTCTATGAGTTTACCCGTCAGGCCGTCGTCAGGCTCTTTGAGATGGGGTGTCACCTCATTATCCTCGGCTGTAACACAGCTTCCGCCAAGGCTTTGCGCTCTATTCAGCAGAAGGATCTGCCGCAGATTGATCCCAGTCGTCGCGTACTTGGTATTATCCGTCCCACAGCTGAAATTATCGGAAACCTGACCACCTCACGTCATGTCGGTGTATTGGCAACTGAGGGAACCATAAAAAGCGAAAGCTACAACCTGGAAATACAGAAATTCTACCCGGATATTGTGGTGAGTGGCGTAGCCTGCCCATTCTGGGTGCCGCTGGTGGAATACAATGAGGCCGATTCCCCTGGTGCCGACTATTTCGTCAAGAAGCGCATAGACCAGATTATGCGCCTTGACCCCCAGATTGATGCATTGATTCTCGGCTGTACACACTATCCGTTGCTGATGCCGAAAATTCTGAAATATCTTCCAACGGGTGTACGTGTTGTTCCTCAGGGTGAATATGTGGCCGACAGTCTGCAGTCTTATCTGGAGCGCCATCCGGAAATGGAGCAACGCTGTTCTAAGAATGGTTCTGTTTATTATCTTACCACGGAGAACCCTGAGAAATTTAAGGAGCAGGCCCAGATATTCCTCCATGAGCCGGTGGAGGTGAGTAATATCACGTTAGGAACAGTAAACACCTAAAACTGCACACTTACTTCAGCAGTCGCCGCGAGAAGTAATGTACCGGATACCAGACGGCGAGCCATCCGACAACAAGAACGGTTAAAAAGACGATAACAACATCTTCAGGATGAACGCTAACGGGATATGCATTCACCACAAAGGCTCCTGACGATGAACCGAGTTTCACGACACCATAAACCTGCTGAATCCAGCATAGTAACAAACCTAAGGCAATGCCGATGACGGCACCGATGGAGGATATCAGGCGTCCTTCAAAAAGGAATATCTGTGTGATCTGCTTGTCTGTAGCGCCGAGGTTGCGTAGCGTCACCACATCGTCCCTTTTGTCAATAATCAACATAGAGAGGGAACCTATAATGTTGAAGCAAGCCACTATAAGGATAAACGTCAGGAAGAAATAGGCGATAAGCTTTTCTATCTTCATGATCTTGAAAGTCTCGTCCTGTTGCTCAAAACGGTCTTTCACATAAAACTCATTTCCTGCTATCTTCTGGATTTCAGACTTTACAGATTCAAAATTGCTATTAGGCTTCAGTCGCAATTCCAGCGACGACACCATGCCTTGCTGTTCAAAGATGCGTCTGGCAAAAGGCAGACTGGTAATGATGTAGTTCTTGTCGTATTTGGCTTGTCTGACGCAGAACAGGACATTAGGCGAATACAACTCGTCCTCAATAAACCCCTCTTCAGGATTAGTCATGTCCAGCTGTCCCTCACGCCGAGGTGCATATATCTTCAACGGTCTGTCGTATGCAAATCCTGTTCCTAATACCTCAGCCAATCGTACTCCAAGAATGCCGTAGTGCATGTCGGCCGCATGCAATTCGAATTCGCCGTCGCCCAGCAGAATCTCATCGATATGTGTCAGTTGGTCAAAGTTGTCGTCTACACCTTTGACGGTCACCATCGCCTGGCGATCGTTATAAATAGCCAAGGCTTGGTCTTCCACGCATTCCGTTACGACATCAATCTGTGGAAGTTTCTTGATGGCTGTCAACTTGGGATTGTCTGCTGCAGCAGTTTTTCCTTTCACTGGCGTTACCTTCAATTGAGGGTCAAACGAGGTCAGGAACGAAGCCACCAAGTCGTGAAACCCGTTGAAGACACTCAATGTCACTACCATAGCCATGGTTGCCACGGCAACTCCAATCACTGAGATGCCGCTGATGACATTGATGGCGTTGGTCGATTTCTTTGAGAAAAGATAACGCCGGGCAATGTAGAACGGGAAATTCATTGTTTTAGCAGTTCGTCTATACGGTCAATGTAGTCGAGCGAGTCATCAATAAAGAAGCGCAGTTCAGGAATGATGCGCAACTGGTTACGGACACGCTGTCCCAGTGCAAAGCGTATAGACTTGTTGTTCTGTTCGATATTCTTGATCAGTTCTTCGCCCTTCTCTGAGGGGAAGATACTCAGGTAAGCAGTACAGACACTGAGATCAGGTGAAATCTTTACCCGTGTGACGCTCACCATTGTTCCATGTGTGGCGCGGGTCTGCTCCTGAAAGATGACACTCAGCTCTTTTTGCAGTAGTCGGGCTATTTTGTTCTGTCTTGTCTCTTGCATGTCAATCGTAATTGTTATAATTCGTGTGCAAAGATACAAAACATTTCCGATTCCGCAAGAATTTCATTCGGAAAATATTTCTTTGAATTCAAAAACGTCGAAGTGCAAAGAGGCAGTGCAAAAAGTCAAAATGGAGCCTGTTTGAAAAAATCCGAAGCCTTCGGACTGTCAGTCCGTTCCGCTTCGGACTGAGAGTCCGCACCGATACGGACGATTCGTCCGAAGCCGTCGGACAGAAATTTCGCACATCGTTTTTTGACAGATTAAAGCGCATTTTTTAATTATGTCGGACATCTAACAGAGTTACTATGTTACGCCCCTATACCGTTCAGCGCTCGTGCCTCGACTTTGAGGTATAATTAGAAGCCTAACGTCTCTCTGCAGCACACTGCGGACAGAGTCCCTTGGCCATGTAGTTAATGCTGTGCAGCCTATACCCCTCGGGAAGCAGGATGGGGGGTATGGGCATCTCGTTGATACAGAAAGTGCGGTGGCAGCGTTCGCAGTAGAAGTGCACGTGCTGGTCGTCGTCGTGCTCATGACCGTCGTGGCTGTGGCATAACTCGTAGCGCACCCCGTCGCCACCATCCTCTATGACATGCACCAGATGATGCTCGCGAAACAACGTCAGCGCACGGAACACCCCCGACTTGTCAATAGACATAATTTTATATTCTAATTCGCTGAGCGACAAGGGACGCTCAGCATCTGCCAGTGCCTTCACCACGACGATGCGGTTGGCAGTAGGCTTCACGCCATGTTCTTGGAGCATCTCCTCACAAATCTGTTGACTTATCATGCTGCGAAGTTACGCAATAAGTTTGTAACTTCCAAACTTTTCTGCAGAAAACCGTCGGCAAGACAGCCCCTGTTCCTTGTTTGCAACCAAGTTGCAGAAAAGGTTTCGTAACTTTGCACCCAGAAACAATAAAACACTTAGGATATGGTACACAAACATCATCACGAACATCAAGGTGAATGCTGTTGTCATGAGCATCATCATGAGCATCA
>JAFYDA010000063.1 GCA_017545045.1 Prevotella sp.
GCCGATCAGGCCCATGGTTTTTCCGGCCAGCTCAATCAGGGGATAATCCCAGAAGCAGAAATCGCTGCACCGGGTCCAGGCGCCGTCACGCACCCTTTGGCTGTGGGCTCCGGCGTGATGGCATAATTCGAGCAGCAGGGCCAGCGTAAACTGCGCCACGGCGGTGGTGCCGTAGGTCGGGATATTGCATACGGGAATCCCGTGCCCGCGGGCGGCGGCCGTGTCCACAACATTGTATCCCGTGGCAAGCACACCGATATATCGCAGACTGCCGGCCAGCTCGCTGATCACAGCGGCGTTCAGCGGGGTCTTGTTGGTGATCAGGATTTCCGCGCCCTGGGCCCGCCGCAGGATTTCGTCCGTTCCCTGCGCATACGGGGTACGGTCATATACAGTCAGGCTTCCCAGCGCCTCCAGACCTTCCCAGCTCAGATCTCCGGGGTTTTCGGTATACCCGTCCAATACAACAATTTTCATATTCTTACTCCTCGCGCAGCTCCGCCATGGCCCCGGCGCCAAGTGAAAGCAGGCCGGTATCGCTGTTCCACATATTGATTTGCATTCCCTTCCGCAGCCAGGGCTTCAGGGGCTCCGCTTTGCCGAAGTGCACGCCGCTCCATTTTCCCTGTCCGGCGGCAGCCTGAATCACCCGCTCGAAAGCCTCTGTCATCCGCGGATCGCTGTACTGGCCCAGAATGCCGAAGTCCTGGCTCATGTCATTGGGTCCGATCAGCGCGGCGTCAATACCGGGTACCGCCATGATTTCCGCAATATGATCCACCCCTGCCTGTGATTCAATCTGACACATCAGGAAGGTTTCCTCGTTGGCCTTCGCCATATATTCCGGCCCGTTCACTTTCCGGAAGCCGGTATGGGGACGGGAGAGGGAAACGCCGCGGTGACCCATGGGAGCGTATTTGGCATAATCAACCAGCTGCCGGGCCTGCTCAGCGCTTTCCGTGTTGGGAAGCAGCAGACCGGCCGCGCCCATTTCCATATAGTGCAGCACATGCTCCCTGCGGATTTCGGGTATGCGTACCAGAACAGGCATCCAGCAGCCGCGGCCTCCGCTGATCATGTCGGAAACTTCCCGTGTCGTAAAGGAACCGTGCTCGCAGTCCACCATGCAAAAATCAAATCCGCAGTTTTTCAGGATGATGACCAGATCGTGACTCGCAAAGGTGGTGATCATGGTGCCGAGCAGCTGCCGGCCCTGCCGCAGGCATTGCTTTATTGAATCCATTGTTTTTCCTCCTGGTTTTTTATGCTGATTGTGACAGTGTTGTTTCCCGCAGCCTGCAGGTGCCCTGCTGAATGAGGAACTTGATGTTGGCCTCCTGCTTCTTCTTGTTGATGCGCTGGTAACCGTCAGTTGCCAGGGCGGGAGTAGCCGTAGCAAGGGTCTTCTTGTAGAGTTCCGATGTGGCAATGATGCCCTCGGCCACCTTCACGGCAGGCACGTCAAACTTCTTCTTGCCGATGCTGGCGTTGAAAGTCAGGTACATGTCGGCCTTGTTGCAGTCGGCATAGGCGAAGTTGGTCTTCATCGTGTAGTTGCCGCCTACCTTGTACGTGATGGTCTGACCGTTGCCGGCGACGTTCTCACCCTGGAAGGTGGCACTGCTGCCCTGGACGGTCACGCCGTTGGCATAGCGCAATTCGGGGACGACGGTCACCACGGCCTTCTTTTTCATGTACTTCTCTGGGAAGTGGCCGTTGATGGTTGCGGGTACTGTACCTGCTTGAGTCTCAAGCGGATTGGGGGTCACGGTAAAGTTGTCAGCTGTAAGGGCTCCCAGTTTAGAGCAGGAAGCAAAGAGCATCATGGATGCTGCCGACAGGAGAAAAATACTTTTCTTGTTCATGTTGGGTTTTATGTTTGTTTTGAATTCTATCATCTGTGGTTCATAGTAAGGGAGTGAAGGTACCGCGGACTCAACGTCCGCTTTGATGCAAGCGGTGCCGCGGACTCAACGTCCGCTTTGCAACATTTCTTGCTGATGCAAGCGGTGCCGCGAGCGGGACTCGAACCCGCACGACCGTTTCGGGTCAAGGGATTTTAAGTCCCTCGTGTCTACCAATTCCACCATTGCGGCCCATTTACTTTGCGGCTGCAAAGGTACGCCTATTTCCCCAAACCACCAAATAATTTATCAATTATTTAGAAATAGTATGTTAATAATTTGCAAGAACGAAAGAAAGTTTGTACTTTTGTACCGCTAAAAACAACAATACATTATGAATAATAACAAATACCCGCATCTCACAAGCCCCATCCAGCTGGGCAAGGTGACCTTCCGTAACCGTATCTTCTCGGCACCTATGGGTGCTACTGACATTACCGCTGACTGCTGTCCAGGCCCTCGTACGCAAGGCTTCTATGAACTTCGCGCCAAGGGTGGTGCTGCTGCCGTGACCGTCAGCGAACTCGTAGTCCATCCTGAAACCGACGGCAGCCACATGCTGCACCTCGATCTTGAGACGGTGGGCTGTCTGGCTGCCCATACCTTCGTGGCCGATGCCATCCGTCGTCACGGGGCTGTGCCAAGCATCGAACTGTCGCACTCTGGCCAGTATGCCGGAACCTATATGTCTGACAAGAACAAGAAGGCGAGCCTGAACCAATGGGGACCCAGCGACGGCACTCGTCCTGACGGCCGTCCTGTGAAGGCGCTCTCCAAGGAACAGATTGCCGACATCGTGAAGGCATACGGCGAGAAAGCTGCGCTCTGTAAACGTGCCGGCTACGAGATGATCATGGTGCATGCGGGTCACGGCTGGCTGTTGCACCAGTTCCTCTCGCCTTATCTGAATCATCGTACCGACGAGTACGGAGGCTCACTGGAGAACCGCATCCGTATCGTCCGTGAGGTACTTGCCTCGGTACGCAATGCCGTAGGACCTGGCTTCCCTGTGGAGGTGCGTCTCAGCGGTAGCGAATTGTTCGATGGCGGCTATGGCATCGAGGACGGTATCAAGATTGCGCAGGCTGTCGAAGAGTATGTGGACCTGATCCACGTCTCAGCAGGTTCCTATCAGTTCGGCTTCTTCAACACCACACCTCCGATGTTCGATGAGCACGGTGTGAACGTATGGTTGGCTGCAGAGATCAAGAAGCACGTCAAGAAGCCCGTCGCTACGATCGGTGCGCTCAGCGATCCTGAGCAGATGGAGCGTATCATCGCCGAGGGAAAGGCCGATGTGGTGTATATGGCCCGCCAGCTGCTGGCCGATCCGTTCCATCCGCAGAAGGTGATGGCAGGTCAGGAAGACCGTATCGTGAAGTGCTTGCGTTGCTACACCTGTATGGCAGAGCGTCCTGTCACCTTCACCCGCCGTTGTGCCGTCAATCCGTTGATTGGTCGTGAGATAGAGGGCATGGAGGTACTGCCTGCCCGTCAGAGCAAGAAGGTGATGGTGGTTGGTGCCGGTGTTGCCGGACTCAAGGCCGCCATTACGGCTGCCCAGCGCGGTCACAAGGTGATTCTCTGCGAGAAGGCGGACAAGGTGGGCGGTATCCTGAAGTCGGAACAGGCCCTCCCGTTCAAGTATGAGATGTATGAGTTGGGGGTTGTCCTGGAGCGTCAGGCCAAGGATGAGGGTGTGGAGATTCGTCTGAACACTACCGTCACGCCTGAGTATGTGGAGCAGGAGGGTGTCGATGCGCTCATCCTGGCTGTCGGTTCTACGCCGCTCGTGCCGCCCATCCCAGGCATCGACTCTGACAACGTGATCATCGTCAACGAGTATTATCTTAATAAGGATAAGGTTGCCGATAGCGTCGTCGTGCTGGGTGGTGGTCTTGCTGGTTGCGAGTGTGCCATCCATCTGGGTATGGAAGGCAAGAAAGTGGAACTGGTTGAGATGCGCGACACCCTTGCTGCTGACTGCAACATCCGCCAGCGTCCCATCCTCATGCGTAAGGTGGCGGAGTTCTCAACGGCTCATACAGAATATACGGGCCAGAAGATTACGGCTGATGGTGTCATCTGCAAGGATAAGGACGGCAACGAGGTGCTCGTTCCCGGCAAGACGGTCATCTGCGCCCTTGGCCAGCGTGCCAACCGTGCCGATGTCGATGCCCTCCGCCGCTGCGCCCCGTTCGTCCGTGAGGTAGGTGACTGTGTCCGTCCTGCGAACATCACCAAAGCCATCTACGAGGCCTATCACGCAGCTTTGGATATCTAACAACAACATGAAAAGAAACTACCTACTACTACTGCTGCTCGTCGCCATTGGCGTCAGAGCAGCAGATTATACCCATTACAGCGAGTGGATCACCGCTTCGGAAATGAAGCGGACTCCACATTCTTACAATCTCAATTTCTCTGCCTGGATGCCTAACTGGTCGTACCAGACGGGGGTGGAACTCGACGGGATGCTCGACGTCTATACCACCTATGGCGACGAGAAACTGGGCAACTATCTCAAGGAGTACCCTGCCAAGATGATCGACGCGAAGGGCAATATCACGGGCTACAAATACGATGACTTCAACCTCGACAACGTCCGTCCTGGCCACTTCCTGATGCGATACTATCAGCTGTTCCCTGCCAAGAAGGACTCGCTGGCACTCGACTTGTTGATGAGCCAGCTTGAGAACCAACCCCGTACTGACGAGGGCGTCTGGTGGCACAAGGCCATCTATGCCCGTCAAGTGTGGCTCGACGGCATCTTCATGGGACTGCCTTTCTATACGCTGGCAGCACCCACCCTCGCTCCTGGCTATGAGACGGATTATTATGATGACGCCGTGGACCAGATTACGAAGACTGACCAACGTACCTACGACGCTGCCACCAGACTGTGGAAGCATGCCTGGGACGAGACCCACGAGATGTTCTGGGCCAATCCCACGACGGGTCTCAGCCAGCACACTTGGGCAAGGGCCTTGGGATGGTTCACGATGGCGATGGTTGAGATCCTCGATGCCCTGCCAGAGACCTACGAACCTCGCCAGCAGGTGATCGACTTGTTCCAACGGGCGATGACGAGCGTCGTTGAATATCAGGATGCAGCCAGTGGCGTATGGTTTGATGTGCTCGACGTCGACGACCCGCGTAACTACCTCGAAGCCACAGCCTCATCGATGTTCGCCTACTGTCTGCTGAAAGGTCATCGGATGGGTTACCTCGATGACAAATTCCTTGAAGCAGGCATTAAGGCGTATAAAGGTATCATCAAGGAGTTTGTGAAACAGAATGCCAATGGCACTATCTCGCTGACGAAGTGCTGTGAGGTGTCGGGCCTGGGGCCAGAGAACAAGCCTCATCGCGACGGCTCGTTCGAATATTATATGAGCGAGAACGTTCGCGACAACGATCCCAAAGGCATCGGCCCCTTCATTTGGGCTTCGCTGGAAATGGAAGGTCTTGGCTTCACCATTCAGAATCTGGACACGCATACGGCCATCTCTGCTCCCAAGGCCAGCCACCCAGCAAACGGAATCCGCTATGACCTGCAGGGTCGCAAGATCAGCAGCTCCACCAGAGGCATCATCATCCAAGACGGCAGGAAATACCTGTTGAGTAATCGTAGAGATAAGTAGTTTGGCCTCATCCCTCACCGCCACTCTCAGGCAAGAATTTGAAAAGGAGACCGACACATCTGTCAGTCCCCTCGTCGTGATTTCCGGATGGTCCGTCGGCTTTAGTTCACGTCGTTGCCGCCGCCGTTGCTGCCACCGCCGCCGCTGCCCTTGGTGAAGCTCTTGGTGCTCACCTGGCTCGACACACCGTCCTTGATGGCGATAGCCTTCACGGTTGCCGTGTCGCTCAGGGTGAAGGGCTCACTGTAGAGCGTGCTCTCAGCCGTAGGCGTGCTGCCGTCGGTGGTGTAGCGGATCTCTGCACTGGCAGGACCGCTGATGCTCACCTGCGTGGTGTCAGTGAACTGGGTCTCACCACTGATGGTGGGCGCCGTCACGGATGGAGTCATAGATCCACTGCCGCTGTTGTTCTGATCGCCGGTGTTGCCACCGTCGTTCTCGCCAGTTTCGGTAGTGTTGTCGGACTCCTCGATGGTGCCGTCATCGGTGCTGGTTACGCGCTTCACCTCGTTGCCATTACGGTCGTAGCAGGTGATGACGACGCTGGTGTCCCTCAACTCCTGCTTCAGCTCAACGGCTGGAGTAAAGATGATGCGACGCGTGGTAATCAAGTCTGCCTTCACCTTGTTCACATCAGCCACCGACTTGGCGCTCAGACCGAAGCGGGCACTGCCAAGACCAGGAATAGGAATACTGTGTCCTTCCGGCAGCCAAGCCTTGATTACCTCTCCGGCGGCGTCCCAACAAGCTTTCATAACTCCCTCAGAAACCCCGCTTCTGAGTGCGGCCTCACGGATCACCTTGTCTTGTGAGAGTGCCGAGTACAACTCGGGCATCATCACGTAACGATACTCGCCGGCATACTTGCCGACTTTGAACTCGCGTTCCTTTGCTTTAACTTTTAATGACATCGTCTTAAAGTTTTAAGCGTTAATACTAAAGTTAACTAACACATGGTTCAGGATTTCCTTCCGCTTTAAGTGCGCTTGCTGGTCGACCAGTTCCTTTCGGAGCTGTTTTTCTACTCTTCGGTGCAGTAAAAATTGCTCTTCGGAGCAGATTTTCCTCGACCGCACTCATGCAAGTTTTCTATCCTTATCCATAATACGGGCAAAAACGTGTCTGGGGTTTACCGAGTGAAATGGAGATGAGGATGAGTGACGAGTGACATCAACGACATTGACTTTCTAACTGGATAATCATAAATACCATCTTGTATTTTTCTTTTTTCTCTTGGAAAGTTATAATCTCGATTGTCACTCGTCACTTTTTAGAATGGCAGCTCTGGCTCTGTTTCTTTTTTATCTATCTGATTCGCAAGCTGTTCACCCTCTTGCTTAAGATCTTCGGCCATGATACGCTTAACCACATATACATTCCCTTTATTAGACTTCTTTGTCGGATATATCTTCAATTTCTTCAAGGCCGCATTCACTTTGTGTGGAGTATATTCTTTATTATAACCTGTGCGTGATGACATCCAGCTTATAATTTCGCCAACAATGACAGCTTGAGCTTGTTCATTAGGCTCAGGCTTGCGCAATACTGTTGGTATAACGGCTTCACAGATGCCCTCGGTAACGTATCTGATGTTGATTTCCTTCAGTCGGGCTATCATTTCTGGAGTAATTGTAGTCGAAAAACTTCGTGGGTGTGTTGCCAGGTAGTAGGCTTGAGCGAAAGCTTTGTCAATAGGCATACTATCGTAGTTCTTACTGCCGACGACAGGGAGCACCAGGAAACGGCGATTGCCAAGATCTTCAGGCAGGAAATCCAAGTGATTGGTAGTGGCAGCAAGTGAGGCGTGTACCTTACGCGTCTTTTCGTTGTGGGCAAATGGCGCACGTTCGGTCACAGTATTAGCACCTGCACCTCCCACCATGTTCTTTAACTTGTTGAAGGTCTGGCTGTTCAGCTTAATTTCATCGAGGAAGAAGATGATGCTGTGAGCCATAGCCAGTTGTTCATCCTTGTCCTTAAATGTTGAGAGTTGTACCGAACTGTGGAGGTAGCGGCGCAAAGGTGTTGGAAGCAGTCGCAGCACAAACTCCGTCTTTCCGGTTCCCTCCTTCTCACCCTCCAGCACCAGCATCAACTGGTTTGTTACATCAAGTCCGGCAGACGAAGCTACAAGGCATACAAACCAAAGCTTGAAGCACTCAAACAAGAACTCCGCATCTGTTCCCTCCTCCAACTGCAGATACTGGAATATCTGACGAATGTAGTCAACGCGATGTTTCCAAGGTTTCAGCGACTTAACATATTCCTCTACGGGATTATAGGGCGTTGAGAATACACCTGAGTTGATATACGTGTTGAGGTTGTCCTTTGATACCTTAACGTTTCTGCTGTGCATACGTGTAAGGACATCGTTAAGTTCACGGTCATCGAACTCGCGCCAATCTTCTTCCCTTGGCTTCAACTCCACTTTCTCGCTGAGCGTGTTGTAGCGGAATATGTAGTCGCTACTGAGAAATTCATATACCTGTTTGAACAGGTTCTTTCGATCCTCCTCGCGTTCTTCGTCTGTCTTAGGGGGACGTCCTCTTTTGGGCTTGGCCTCCTTTGGCACAGTGATGTCTATGCCATGCTGCTCTGCCATGTGTACGAGCGTGCCCAAGGTGATTTCGTGGCGAGAAGTCTTCTGGCAGTTGTTGAACTGAGCGTCGCACTTTGTCTCGTCATACTTTGAATCGAAGGCGCAGATTTTGTGAAACCACTGCCTTCCTACTTCTCCAAAGATGGAACACACAAAAGCAAACCGCAGGTACTCATCGTAAGTATGGGCGATGTTAACACTTGCATCATAGATGCGTTGGCACAGGAGTTCGAAAAACTCCTTTTCGGTCATGGTGGAATTATTCTTTTTCATTCTGACAGTATTTTGGATTGATATAACATTGGTCATCGTGTCCGAGGAAGCATGCCCTGCACACATCAGAACATCCCCAGTCTGGCTCATAGCCGTATTGTAATACCAAGTGACGGCAGAGTCCGAGATACTGCTCCTTATAGTCGCAGTCTACCAGCCATTCGGGTATCTCCACCACCCATTTTACCCAAAGCCCTCCAGGAGAGACAAAACTGAGTGCGGTGCTAATGTTCTGGTCTTCAGATAGTTGTAGTGCTAATTGATGGGTTTCTTCTGTAGAAGTGAGTCCATCAATGTCAATGACGATAAATGGCGATAGGCTTGTTAAAGCCTTTGCCTTTCGAGAAGAGAAGATACCACGGAAAGTAACGAAGCGGAAGTTTAGCTTTTTGTAGTCGCTGCACTCCGACTTTGTTGCTGATCCGAGCATGGAGCGTAGCGTGTCGGTGGCCTGCTTCGACTGTTCTGACTTGATGTAGTCGTACACTTGCTTGATGCTCCAAGCTCCAAACGGGCGGGTAGCCATTACGGCTACCCCCTCGTGATTGCGGTATCCCTGTGGGAATACTGAGAAATGTTTGTTGTCTGTCATTGTCGTTACTTTTTAATGTTCAACTACAATCGGTCAAAAAACCCGTACAGGTTTACCAACAGATCATCGACGTGTTCAATGCAGGTGATGGTGAACGCTTCGCCAGTGTAGAACAGGGCTAAAGCCTCCACAATCACATTCTGCATGTGAGGGTCGAAACCACGCAGGCTGTTGCATACCTCGTAGAATAGGTGTGCATTCTTGTGCGGGTTCGCCATCACCATCAGCGTGCTTAAAGCATCCTTGTTGATGCCGTA
>JAFYDA010000064.1 GCA_017545045.1 Prevotella sp.
CGACTTCCTGACATATTGCGCCAATCTGAGTGAAGAGGCTTTGGATTCCACACCTCCCTACGACTTTGCCGATGACCCAGACAAACCATTCATTGCAGAAGAGAAGTTCAATGAGATAGTGGAACTGCTGTTCCGCAAGAAGAACATCATTTTGCAAGGCGCTCCAGGTGTCGGTAAGACTTTCCTGGCAAAGAAAATTGCCTATCAATTGATTGGTATGAGAAAGGACGAGAATATCGAAACCATTCAGTTCCATCAGTCATACAGTTATGAGGACTTCATTCAAGGCATCCGTCCCACGACTTCAGGCGAATTCAAGGTTCGCAACGGCATCTTCTACAACTTCTGCGAGAATGCAAAGGAGCATCCAGAAGATACTTTCGTGTTCATTATCGACGAGATAAACCGAGGCAATCTGAGTAAGATATTTGGCGAGCTGATGATGCTGATAGAGTACGACAAGCGGTCGCCTCGATATGCGCTGAAACTGACTTACAGCGAAGAGAACAGTCCGCGTTTCTATGTACCTGAAAACGTCTATATCATCGGCTGCATGAATACGGCAGACCGCTCGATTGCCATTGTTGATTATGCCCTACGCCGAAGATTTGCTTTTTGTGATGTGGAGCCTGAGTTTGGCGAGACGTTCAAGAACTATCTTGGTACGGCTCTGAGCAAGGACTTCGTTGATGAGATATGCAAGAAGGTGAATCGTGTCAACGACATCATTCGCACCTCTTCTTCTCTTGGCAAAGGCTTGGAAATTGGGCATAGCTATTTCTGTCAGCTCGGTTCTGTCGATGATGAACAGGAGTGGTGGAAGTCAATTTGCAAATACGAGTTGTTCCCATATCTGCGTGAGATTTGCTTCGACAACGAAGAACTCTGCGGCGAGTTGTACAACATATTAAGCGAGTAAGACAATATGCGCCAGATACCCATACAAAATATGTACTACATCCTGTGCTATGCATGGGGTATGGGTGAAATGCGCGGCAAGGTGAATGTTGGCATTGAGCGATGCGATTCTATAGCCAACCTGCTCGTGCATGTGTTGTTAAATGCGATAGACGATTTGCTGAAGCGTGGGTTATCGCAGGGCTATACGGTCTATGGAGCAGAGATGGACGGTATTAAGGGCAAAATCAATATTGGTGAAACTCTGAAACTGGGCAGATACAGGCAGGGAAGGATGTATTGCAATTACGATGAACTCTCATCTGACATCCTTGTAAACCAGATTATTTACTCGACCTTGCGGGATGCCTTGAAGATTCAAGGTTTGTCTGAACAAAATGAAAGCAGGTTGCTAACCACGATTCGAAGGATGCCTCAGATGAAGCGGATACAATTATCGGATAGCGTGTTTAAGTCCGTAAGACTACATCTCAACAATACATACTATCAGTTTGTCATCAATATCTGCCGTCTGCTTCATCAGTCGATGTTGCCAAATGAAAGCCTTATTGGAAAGTGGGACTTTATGGATTTGTTGGATGACGAACGGGCTATGAACCGTATCTTCGAGGAGTTCCTGATGAATTTCTACAAACAAGAATGCCGTGAGGAATATCCTGATGTAGGGCGTTCCCATATACGCTTTCAACTGACTCCATTCGGCATGACATTCGCCAAGAGTACCGATGAAGCCTATCGTCTGCTGCCTGTGATGGAAACTGACGTGACCTTATACAATCCTCGCACGAAGAAGAAAATCATCCTTGATGCCAAGTACTACAAAGAGACTTTGGTTTCGAGGTACGGTGAAGGGGGTAAGATAAGGCGCGAACATCTTTCACAGATTCTGACCTACGTGATGAATCAGGAGAACGACGCAGCACCGCATACTAAGGACACCAAGGGAGTTTTGGTCTATCCGACGATTGATACAGAGTTGGATGTTTCGTATGTCTATAAGGACACGAACCACGTTATCCGCGTCAGCACGGTCAACCTGAATCAAGATTGGCAGATGATAGAACAGAGGCTGAAGGATATTGTTCAAGAACAAAAGTAATAACGAAATATGGCAAAGAAAAGCAAGAAGAAAGAGGACGAAACTAAAAAGGTGGTCGCAAAATGCGACAACCCTAATGAGGTGGTTGCAAATTGTGACCACCCTGACGAGGTTATCGCAAATTGCGAGAACCCTCAAGAAACTTCTCTCAGTCAATATGATATTGAGAAGTTAATAGTTACAGTCAGAGGCGAGCAAGTGCTTATAGACCAAGATATTGCTAGGATTTATGGTGTGGAGACAAAACGCCTTAATCAGCAGGCAAAACGTAATATTGCGAGGTTCCCAGAGTCTTTCCGTTTTGAATTAACCAAGGAAGAAGTTGGTGAGGTGGTTGCAAATTGTGACCACCTCCAGTCTTTGAAATTTCGCCCAACTTTGCCTTATGCTTTCACTGAGCAGGGTATAGGTCAACTTTCAACCGTTGTGCATAGCAAAATAGCGATAGAAAGGAGCATTATGATAATGAATGCTTTCGTGGCTATGCGAAGGTTTATGGTTCAAAATGCAGGTATTCTGATGCGAATTGCCCATTTGGAAAAACATCAGATAGAAACGGACCAGAAGATGGATATGATTCTCGACAGGATGGACAAACAATCACCGAAACTTTTGCCAGAGCAGATTTTTGCTACAGGATGCGTTTGGGATGCATGGACTTACGTATCAGATTTGGTGAGGAGTGCCAAACAGCGGATTGTGTTGATTGACAACTTCGTGGATGACCGTGTGCTGTCTCTCTTGGATAAGCGGGCAGAAAATGTGGAAGCGACGATTCACTCTCGCTACTATGAGTCTTTCCAAACAGACTTGAAGAAGCATAATGAGCAGTATCGTGTAATCACGTTCATACAATTGCCGCAAAAGAACCATGATAGATTCTTGATTATTGACGATGATGTCTATCTGCTTGGAGCCAGTGTGAAAGATATGGGTGTCGGCATGTGTGCAGTCACAAAGATGCAGGTTTCACCAGAAACGGTATTGCAATTATTAAAGTGATAATACTAGATGATAATTAATGGTGAAGAAAGACAATGAGGAATACTTCTTGAAGGAAGAGCCTACGAAGTTTTACTATACAGGTAAAACCAAAACATTCCCATCGACGGTGGCCATCAATAAGCTCTACTACTTCATGCCTTATATTAAGGAGAAGGGTGTGCGTGATTTGTATCTGATTCGTGTGGCTCGTATTGGCAACAAGGCAGAGATTCATCCAGAGTCTAATGACGAAGAGCCACGTTTGGTGTTTGAACTAGAATACTTGGAGAGCCTGCCTGAATATGAAATGCTGTCGCTGACAAGGTATTGGTATAAAGACACGTTGCTGGGAAGAATCTTTAGAAATAAATAAAAAGCCGATTTCCTAAATTCTCTTAATATCATCCCATACATGATGAAATGAGTTGCTCGTTTCCCTGAAAGGTTCAGATTCCAATTAACAAAACAGGAATTGCAGGAACTTATCACAAATTGTGATAGGTTCGAGACTATGAAACATGTTCCATCCCCTCCCTACGCTTTTACAGAGCAAGGAATATCGATGTTGTCAGCTGTTGTAACCAGTCAAAAAGCTGTTGACGCCAGTATCAGAATAACGGATGCCTTTGTAGGTATGCGCCGCTATTTATCAGCAAATGCACATGTGACACATGGGGGTCACCCCGTGATTCATGATACATTTTCTTAATTATTTTGCATAAATACACCATATTTAAATATTTATTCGTACATTTGCAGTGAGAAATAGAACATTAATACATATTAGGACTATGGCAACAGCAATAAGAGCTATCCCGACTCTCTATGGCGAGACGGCAAGAACATTCGAAAGCGAGGCTGCACTCACAGAGCAAAACCCCGGTACGGAGGACTATCGCCATGAGGCACAGGTGGTTGCAGACTTTCTGAAGACATGCATAGCCCTATGACTGTAGAGCAACTTCTAAGTGAGAAGGTAATAATATAGAATAGATGGAAGTCATACAAAGTTTCACAATCGACCACACGCAACTGAAGCCCGGCATCTACGTCTCACGCGAGGACAGGGGGTTCACAACGTTCGACCTGCGCATCACCGAACCCAACAAAGAGCCGGCCGTGGCGCCTGCCGCCATGCACAGTATGGAACACTTGATGGCCACGTGGTTCCGCAACTCGCGAGTCAAGGACGACGTCGTCTACGTAGGTCCGATGGGTTGCCTCACGGGCATGTATATCATCATGAAAGACAACGGGTCGGCAACCGAAGGTCGGGAATCAGGCTCCTACACTGCCGAGGACATGCGCCAGCTCACTATCGAGTGTCTGGAGTGGATGCTCACCCAGACGGAAGTGCCCGCCACGACACCTGAGACGTGTGGCAACTGCCTGCTCCACGACCTGCCCATGTGCCAATGGGAAAGCCGTCGTTACTTAGACCGCTTGAAGAATGATTTCCACTCTGAATACACCAAGCTTCAGGTCAAGCTCAGCGATGGTCGTACTTTTGCGGATGCATAGGTAGTGTATTGAGAAGCGGAGCCTTGCCGTCGGCAATGAGCTTCAGCACCAGCTCGCCAAAGAGGGTATTCTGCCAGGCGAACCAAGGACGCGTGAAAAGGGTGGCATCAGCCGTGTGGAACGACTCGTGCATGAAGCCGGTGCCGGCGTCGGTGCTGAGCAGGAGTTGCATGCAGTGGCGTATTTCATCATCATCACTGGCGGTGAAGCATTTCATGATGATGCTCATGGGCCACACCATGTTGTAGCCTACATGCGGACCGCCGATGCCCTCGCCTGCAGGGCCGCAGAAGAACCAGGGGTTGTCCTCGCTCCACACGAAACGGCGCGTGTTCTGATAGACGGGGTCGTCCATGGGAACATCGCCAAGATAGCCCATAGCCAGCAACGAAGGCACGTTGGCATCGTCCATCAGCAAGTGGTTGCCGAAGCCGTCGACCTCAAAGGCATAAATCTTGCCGTACTTAGGATGCTCAACGACGGCATGCTCCCTCAGCGCCTGCTCCACCTCGAAAGCCAGGGCGGTGCACTCACGGGCGAGGTCGACGCGGTGATTCACCTTGGTGAGAATGTCGGCCGCTTTGCGCAAGGAACTTACCGCCATGAAATTGGAAGGGATGAGAAAGGGCAGGATGGTAGCATCGTCGCTGGGGCGGAACACCGAGGCAATCAGTCCTACGGGTCGCACAGGAGCACCATAGCCATCCCAACCCACGGTATCGAAGGCGCGATCAGTCTCTCGCAGGAAGCGGTAGGAGCCGCGGCCATTCTTACGCTGCTGTTCACGGAACACGTCAAGGATGCTGGCGATGGCTTTCAGCCAGACGTCGTTGAAAACAGAAGCATCGCCAGTGACACGCCAATACTCGTAGGCCAGCCGGATGGGATAGCAGGCTGAATCAATCTCGTATTTGCGCTCATGCAGCTCAGGTTTCATGTCCGTGCGGTCCGACTGCCAAGGTCCGCCTGTCGGCCCGTCGTTGAAAGCGTTGGCATAGGGGTCGATGCAGAGGCACTTCCACTGCCTGAGGATGACGCCGCGGAGCATGTGACGCAACGCATCGTCATCGTTGGCAAACTGCACGTAGGGCCACACCTGTGCGCCAGAGTCGCGGAGCCACATGGCGTGAATGTCGCCAGTGTAGACAAATGTGTCGTCATCGCCATCGAGGATGCGGTAGTGAACGGTTGTCTCAAGCGTGTTAGGGAAACAGTTCTCAAACATCCACGCCAGCTTGGGGTTTCCGCTGAGCAGCCGCTTCACCTCATCAATCTTACTGTCGATAGCAGCCGAGCGAAACAGCCGCTTCTCCACTTCCGGCCGCTTGGACTTCTGTGCCAAAGCTGACTGCGGCAAGACCCATAGACCGACTGCAAGCAATGCAATGAAATACTTGTTCATGGCCTGTCTTTTTTGCTGGTGCCGAAGTCAGAGGGCTGCGGCCCCATTACAAATTCAAGGGTTCCGCCGCGCACGATATCATCATACATGATATAAGACTTAGTATGGGGCTTGTCGTTCAGGCGGACGCTCTGGATATAGATGTTGTCGGGACTGACATCGCGGGCGCGGATGATGAAGGTCTTGTCGCGGCCCACCTGCATGGTCACCTCAGGGAACAGCGGCGTGCCGAAAACGTATTTGCCGCCGGCAGGCTCCACCTGATAAAGGCCCATGGCCGAGAGGATATACCAGGCCGACATCTGACCGACATCCTCGTTGCCGCTGAGACCGTCGGGGGCGTTGCGGTAGAGTTCGCGCATGGTGCGGCAGATGAGTTTCGCGCCCTTCCACGGCTGTCCTATATAATTATAAAGGTAGAGCACGTGGTGGCTGGGCTCGTTGCCGTGAGCATACTGACCAATGAGGCCACTGATGTCGGGCGGGGCATCCTCGCCGAGGTCGCCATCGACGATGAAGAGCGAGTCGAGCTTCATGGCGAAGCGCTGCTCAGAACCGAAAAGCGAGACAAGACCATGCGGGTCGTGAGGCACAAGCCACGTGTACTGCCAGGCGTTGCCCTCGGTGTAGTCGCAGTTCTTTGGCGCAGAGTGGAACGGGCTGAAGGGCGTAGCAGGATCACTGAACGAGAAGCGGCCCTGGCTATCGACACCGCGCATGAAACCTGTGTTTTTATCAAAATACTTGCGATAGCTCTGTGCCCGTTGGTCGAAATATCGCTGGTCTGCCTTGCGCTTCAACCGCTCAGCCACGCGAGCCACGCACCAGTCGGCAATAGCATACTCCAAGGCGCGGCCCACCGTCTCTTGGTCGTTGAAAAGGTCGCAGGGGATATAGCCGTACTCTTTAAGGAGCTTCAGGCCCCGTTCGTCGAGCATCGCCGAGGCTTTCATCGCCTCAAGGATTTCTTGACCCTGGGTGGTGAGTCCCTTCAGCACCAGGTCGGCCAATACGGGTATGGCGGGATTGCCAACCATGCAGTTGGTCTCGCAGCCCATGAGGTGCCACACGGGCAGCTTGCCCTGCTCACGCCAGATATTGAGCATCGTGGTGGCGATGTCCTCCTGACGCTCCTGATGGATGAGCGTCATCAGCGGATGAGCGGCGCGATAGGTGTCCCAAAGCGAGAAGGTGGTATAGTTGATTGCAGTGGTACGAGGGGACGAAGGCGCGGGGGATCCTTGATGGACCTCGCCGTCGGAGCCGCGGTACTGTCCGTCAACGTCGCAGAAGACGGAGGGTGCTGTCATCGTGTGGTAAAGGGCGGTATAGAAGATAGTACGCTCATCGGGTGTGCCGCCGACAATGCTGATTTTCTGTAACTGGCTCTCCCACTTACGGGTGGCGTCGGCCACGGTGCGCTGAAAATCCCATCCAGGCTGTTCAGCGCGTAGATTGGCGCGTGCACCATCGATGCTCACGGCCGAGAGGCCGACGCGGACCAGAAGCGGGGCATCGGCGGCAGAGAATTGTAGATTGAAGATTGAAGATTGAAGAGTCTTGGCTTCGCCAGATTGTTCAATCATCTCGACGGGACGCGAGAACTCGGCCACGAAATAGACTTTTTGGTTGTCGGCCCAGCCACGGGAGAAGCGGTGACCAGTGATGACCGTCGAGCTTTCTTGACGTGCGCCGCAGTCGGTAGCCTTATCCCAGCCAATGCCCTGATTGAGGTCGAGGCGCAGATAGCCTCGGTTAGCGTCGGCGGGCAGGGTGTAGCGGTGCAGGCCTGTGCGCTCCGTAGCCGTCAGCTCTACGCGGATACCATTGTCGAGTGTCACGGCGTAGTAGCCGGGGCGGACGTACTCAGCATGGTGCGAGAACTTCACTTCCTTCTGTGTGGCATCCAGTACAGGCAGGAAAGCAATGTCGCCCAGATCGGCGCAGCCCGTGCCGCTGAGGTGCAGATGGCTGAAGCCAATGATGACAGAGTCGCTAAAATGATAGCCTGAGCACCAGTCCCAGCCGTCCTTGCGATTCGTAGGTCCTAATTGCACAAAACCGAAAGGCACGTTGGCGCCCAGAAACACATGGCCGTGGCCGCCAGTGCCGATGAAGGGGTTGACAAGGGCGACGGCGCTGTGCTCCGACATGCAGGGACTTTGCTTATCAAAGCCCGTCAGCGGATTCGGACTTTGACAAGCGTCTCTACGTAGACGGACGAACACGGGATAATGGTCGGACGGCAGGCGCCGTGCGTCGCTCCAGTAGGTATTGGTGAGCAGGCCGTAGCGGTCGACAGTGAAGTGGGACGATACGAAGACGTGGTCGATGCGGCTATCGGTCTTGCGCTCCTGATGAAAGGCATTGAACGTACCGTTCTCGGCGAAACGCAGGCGCGTGGCGACGTAGGTGTCGATGAGCTGTCCCGACTGCGTGAAGATGTTGTAGATTTCGTCGTGCTGGTCGACATTGAAGTCGCCCGTCAGAACCACGGGCGTGTTGTTGCCCGCCAACGCAGCAATGCGCTCCACCACCAATTTGGCAGCCTCTTGCCGCGCCACTACCCCAACATGATCCATGTGGAGATTGAAGAAGCAGAACTGCAGACCAGTGACCGTGTCCTCGAAACGCCCCCATGTGCAGATGCGGATGCAGGCGGCATCCCAGCCGAGGCTGGGTTTGTCGGGTGTTTGTGAAAGCCAGAAATGGCCGCTATCCATAAGGCGCAGCTTACGTTTGTCGTAGAAGATAGCGGCATACTCACCCTTCGTCTTCCCGTCCTCACGTCCCACGCCAATGTAGTCGTAACCATCAAGCCTCGCCAGCATGTCGCGCAGCTGTGGCTCAAGCACCTCCTGCGCCCCGAAGATATCGGGATGCTCGAAGTTGAGCTGATTGCACACTACGTCGCGACGCGCTGTCCAGCTGTTGCCGTTACGATTGTCGTCGTCGTTGATATACCTAATGTTGTAGGAGCCCACATAGAGCGCCTGAGCTGCTGCCTGCATGGAGAGCAGCATAGCCAGCATCAAAAGGATGGCGGTTCCTGGTCTTCTTCTCATGCCTTGTTTGTCTAACGATGGCGGTTACTGCATGGCAGCAATGATCTGGTCAGCAATCTGCTTCATACCCTTGACGGAGGGATGGCCACTCTTCTTGTCGATGTTCTGAAGTGCGATATACTTCACGCCGTAGTGCTGGCAGATGGTTTTTATCGACTCGTTGATGTCTTCACGCAGACCGTCGTTTAGCAAGAAAAAAATGTCGGCACCGACATAGCGGTTGGTCATCCACTCCAGCATGCGTGCCATGGCCGGACGGAAATACCAGAAGTTGGCCTCCGAGAGCTTCTCGTACTGATACTCACCGACGGGTTCGCCAGCCCAGCTGTCGTTGGTGGCACCGAAGATGAAGATGATGTCGGGACACCCCAGATTACCCATACGCGTAAGGAACGACCGCTTAGAATAGTCGTTACCGCTGTAGCCGTGGTAGCCGATGGTAGAACCGCTGTAGGAGTTGTTGACACACAACTTCCAGCCCTGACGGGTGATGAGCTGGTGCCACCATGTCTGCTTGACGTCCTGTACATCGGTGGTTTTAGGATCGCTTTTTGCATAGTACCACATTTCGTTAGTATCGGGCGTCACATAGCCTTCGTAGGTTGAATACGAGTCGCCGAGAATCGACACGGCTTTCTTCTGTGCGCAAGCCATCGTACTAATCAGTACGACGGCCAGCAACAATAGATTCTTTTTCATCTTTATTTTACTGCGATAGCAAATTCTTCACTTTTATCCATTCACTTTCCCTCGTACCACTTCTTCAGCACATAGAAGGCCTTTTTCTTTTCGCCCTTGTCGCTGAACAAGCCTTTTCGGTTGTAATAGTCCTGAATGCCGTCGAGCACACGGCGCGGCGAACGGAAATCTTTCAGTATCCAAGGTGTGGTGCCGCACAGGCCCTCAATCTTGTCAAGCATGGCCGTATTCTCGATGTAGAGATTCTCCTGGAACTCCTCCGTCCAGCGCTGGTTCTTCGCGCCATGGTAGCCATACTTGGCACCACCGCCAAACTCGCTGACGATGACGGGTTTGTCGTAGGGCACCTCCCACTCCATCTTCGGAGCGTCGTTCACGTCGCGGTACCAGCCTATGTACTGGTTGAACGACACCACGTCGACATGCTCGTGCATATTGTCGTGCAGGCGGTTCTTGTAGTTCGACGCACTGGTCACCTCCATGGCCATCGATATGAGGCGTGTGTTGTCGAGTGTGCGGGCGTACTGTGCCAGACGGCCGAGGAAGTTGTCGCGCTCAGCAGAGTGCGGTGTCTCGTTGGCAATCGACCAGATGATGATATTGGCGCGGTTTTGGTCGCGGCGTATCATGTCGGTCAATTGACGTTCTGCGTTTTTGTAAGTATCAGGGTTGGTCCATGCGATAGTCCAGTAACAGGGAATCTCACTCCACACCAGCATACCCATGCGCTCTGCCTCGCGGATGGCGTACTCGTTGTGGGGATAGTGAGCCAGTCGCACGAAGTTGCAGCCCAGTTCCTTGGCCCAGCCAAGCAATGTGCGGGCGTCTTCCGTACAGTTGGCACGTCCTCCGCCATTTGGTTTCTCCTCATGGATGCTGATGCCTTTCAGGAAGAGGGGTTCACCGTTGAGCAGAATCTGCTTGCCACGGGTCTCGATGGTGCGGAAGCCCACCTCGTCTTTCAGCGTTGTCTCGCCATACTGTAGCTCCACCTTATATAATTTAGGATTGGCCGGAGTCCAGAGTGCCAGTTTCTTGACCGGCACGTTCAGCGTTGTGCTGACACGTCCCTCGGCGTTGGTCACCAGTTTCTGCTGTAGTTTCAGTTCCGGGATGCTCAGGATTATTTCCTTCCCTTCCTCGGCCTTGTTCAGGTTGGCAGAGAAGGCGATAGTGCGCTGGCGGATCTTGGCAGAAGCCTTGGCAGAAGTCTTAACAGGAGTCTTTTGCAACTCAAACTTGTAGTTTTCGATGTAGGTGTCGCCGACCGTCACCAACAGCACGTCGCGAGTGATGCCGCCGTAGTTCCACCAGTCGAAGATCTGCGTGGGGATGTCCTCGGCATGGCGCTTGTTGTCCACCTTGACGATAACCACGTTCTGGCCATCCTTCAGTTTATCGGTCACGTCGTAGTTGAACGGTGTAAAACCGCCGATGTGGTGGCCGACTTTCTTACCGTTTACATAAACGTGGCAATCGTAGTTCACTGCACCGAAATAGAGCAGCGTATGGCAACCGTCCTGCTTGGTGTAATTGAACGTTTTCTTGTACCAGACGGTACCCTCGTAGAAGAACAGTCGCTCCGACTGCGTGTTCCAGTCGCCCGGCACATTCATGGTCGGTGCCTTGTCGAAGTCGTACTCTATCAGGTCTTCCGGCCGCTGCACCTTTGCGTTCTGGAAGAATCCCCAGCGGTTCAAGTTCATGCGGTAGTCGTAGTAGCCCTCCTCCTGCACGTCGACGATGTAATTCCACTTGCCATTGAGTGACACGGTCTGTCGGTTCATGACGTTAGCAATTTGCGGCACTTCCTGTGCCCCAGCTGTCAGCACTGCGACTGTCAGCATCACGATTGAAGTCAGTAGTTTTTTCATATTTCCTGTTTTTTTGATAAATTATTCCGTTATTCATTCTTTCACTGTCAACTCCACCGGACAGTGGTCGCTGCCCATGATGTCGGTATGGATCTTTGCATCGTCCACCTGCGGCATCAGCCGCTCACTCACCACGAAGTAGTCGATGCGCCACCCCGCGTTTTTCTGCCGTGCCTGAAATCGGTACGACCACCATGAGTAAGTCACCTGCTCAGGATAGAGTGTGCGGAACGTGTCCTTGAAACCACATGCCAGCAGGTCGCCGAAGGCCTCGCGCTCCTCGTCGGTAAAGCCGGCGTTATGACGGTTGGTCTTCGGGTTCTTGATGTCTATCTCCTCATGCGCCACGTTCAGGTCGCCACAGAGGATGACGGGCTTCACGGCGTCCAGTTTCTTCAGGTACTTGCGGAACGCATCCTCCCACGACATGCGATACTCCAGCCGCTTCAGGCCGTCCTGAGAGTTGGGCGTATAGCAGCAGACAAGGAAAAACGTATCCATCTCCAGTGTCACCACGCGACCCTCATGGTCGTGCATATCGACGCCGATACCATAACTCACGCTGACAGGATGGTGCTTTGTGAATATCGCCGTACCGCTATAGCCTTTCTTGTCGGCATAGTTCCAGTAAGACTCATAGCCATCGAACTGCATGTCGAGCTGTCCCTCCTGCATCTTCGTCTCCTGCAGACAGAAAAAGTCGGCATCCAACTGACGGAACACGTTACTAAACCCCTTTCCCTCGCAAGCCCGAAGCCCGTTTACATTCCACGAAATCAGTTTCATTTCCCTATATTTATAGTCTCTTGTTTTGTCGCAACATTGTAGCGCCTCTATGGCCTACACTTCGGATGCAAAGATAATGATAAAATCTGAATTACGCAAGCAAAATGATGAAAAAGGGGCTGTGTCAAAAAATAAAATGGAGCCTGTTTGGAAAAATCCGACGGCTTCGGACTGACAGTCCGCACCGCTACGGACTGATCGTCCGAAGCCCTTCGGACGGGAGTTTGGCACATCGTTCTTTTCTTTTGGCAAAGCCCTGCTGCCAAGGATGTGTAACGTTAAAACAGATTGTTAAGTGTTAAATGCTTTGAGTAGTTGGGGAAAAATGAGTAATTTTGCAAACTCACAAGTGATAATTGAGAAAAAGATGAAAAAACTGCTATACCTGCTTATCGCCACACTCGTCATGGCAGCCTGCGGTCAGTCGTACGAAGAGAAGCGCAAACTGTCGCGACAAGAACGGCTCCGGCTGATGCGCCAGGACTCCGCCGCCCTGAAAATCGCCGTCATGCCGACACTGGACTGCCTTCCGCTCTTCGTGGCCCGGCACCACCAGCTGTTTGAGGCGGCAGGGGCCGACATCAGGCTGAAGCAGTTCACGGCCCAGATGGACTGCGACACGGCCATTGCCGGCGGCAGTGTCGAAGGCTGCGTCACCGACCTCGTGAGGGCGGAGCGGCTGAAGAAGCAGGGGACGCCGCTGAGGTACATGACACGGACAGACGCCTACTGGCAGTTGTTCTCCAACCGGATGGCCCGAATCAAGGAACTGAGACAGCTTGACGACAAAATGGTGGGTGCAACACGCTTTTCGGCTACCGACATGCTGACAAGCATGGCCGTTGACAGCTGTAAAATGAAAACAGAAAACGTCTACCGCATACAGGTGAACGACGTGCATATCCGTCTGAAGATGCTGATGGCCGACGAGGTGGATGCTGCCTGGCTGACAGAGCCGCAGGCCACGGAGGCCCGGCTGGCCCGCCACCGCCTGATGACGGACAGCCGCGGTCTGAAAGTACAATTAGGAGCTATTGCTTTCAGAGAGGTCATATTTGCAGACTCGACGCGGCAGAAACAGATTGAGGTGTTCAAGAAAGCCTACAATCAGGCGTGCGACTCGCTGAAGCGATACGGCACAGGCCGCTATCGCGACGTCATCATAACATATTGCAAGATGAAGCCCGAACAGGCAGACTCGCTGCCGAAGGACTTACAATTCCACCATATAACAGCCCCCGCAGATGATGACATCAAGCGGGCGCAGGAATGGCTCAACAAACAATAACAAGGAGATGATACGGAACGAAACTTTGCAATCCGCCCTGGAGTGTGTGGTCAACCGCCAACTGGGAAAGGCCGTCAACCTTCTGGAAAACTATCTCTACACGTTCGTGCAGCCTCAGGCCACCGAGCAGTTGGAAGAGCTGAAGACCGACTATCAGTTGATGGCGGAATACTGGCAAAGGGGATTCGAAGACCCGGAACGGGAACGGCTGTACGACAAGCTGCTGCACAGGATGTACGTGCTCGTCAGCAATGAGTATATACGCTACTACATCAAGAACAGCAGCTTCGCCAAAAGCGTCTACGACCGGACGAGGGCGGCAAGGAAAGACTGGTCGCCAAATGCAATCCGACAGGACATGGAGTCGTTTGTAACTGACGCGGCCATGCTGGAACTGGAGCCAGAGCATACCAGACAACAAAGGCAAAGAGAGGTGTACGAAAAGCATCAGAAGATGATGGCCGACCTGTTTGACTACATCTGGACATCAAGGCTTTGGAACAGCAGGGTGACAGAAGCCTTCGAAGACATGCTCCTATCGCCGACCATCGACTTACGCGACCAACAACTCCTTGTGAGCGCTATCACGGTGTCGCTGATCAACTTTTTCGACATCAGCAAGTTCCGCCTGTTGATGCACGTCTACCAGAAAGCCCCGGACGAACATGTCAGACAGCGGGCACTGATTGGATGGGTGATGGGCATCGACACGGCCGCTGCACGACTATACCCTGAGGTTGGCGAAATGGTGAAAGCCGCGACAACAGACAGCCGCTGCATAGACGAACTGGCAGAGTTGCAAATGCAGACCATCTACTGCCTGAGGGCCGAGAGCGACACGCAGATCATACAGAGCGAAATCATGCCCGAACTGATAAAGAACAACAACATCCGAGTGACACGCAACGGCATTGAGGAAGCTGAAGACGACCCCATGGAGGACGTGCTGCACCCGGAAATAGCGGAGCAGCGAATGGAGAAACTGGAAGAAAGCATGCGACGCATGGTCGACATGCAGAAACAGGGGTCGGACATCTATTTCGGAGGATTCTCGCAGATGAAGCGTTTCCCGTTCTTCGGCACCGTGGGCAACTGGTTTCTCCCTTTCTTTCTTCAGCATCCCGCCGTCGACGGCGCAATGAGCCAGACAAGAGGAAAAAAATTCCTGCTGACGATGCTGAAGCACGGCCCCTTCTGCGACAGCGACAAATACTCGTTCGTCTTGGCTTTTCAGACTACGGTCAGCAAACTGCCTGAGAGCATGCTGGCCATGATGGACCGCGGCGAGGCGACATTGGTGGGAAGTGAAATAAATGTGGACGAAGTGAATTCGCCGGCATTCATCCGGCGCTCCTACCTGCAAAGCGTCTATCGCTTCTTCCGCGTCTTCCACGCCCGCAACCAGTTCTGCAATCCTTTCGACGTGGAAGAGCGGTCGCGACTGTTCTTCTTTGCCAACCCCCTGTTCCAGGACACACCACTTGAGAAGAAATTCCATGAGGTGGCCGCCTTCTTCATGAAGCACAAGGTTTACGAAGCTGCCAAGGCCACACTGCAGAACTATCGCGAGGAGATAAGAGACGAGCAGTTCTATCTTCTGAACGGCAACCTGCTGATGCGTACCCACTGGCAACAGAACGCCGGACTGACAGCCAGCGAAAGCCTTGCTCACTGCTTAGAGCTGAACCCGGAGAACGAACGGGCATGGACAGGATACGCCCGAACACTGTTTGGTGAACAGAATTACGAAAAGGCGCTGCACTATTATCGGAAGCTGGAAGAAAGACACGCCGACAACCGGAATTACCAGTTGAACGAAGCCGTGTGTCTGACAAACATGAAAAGAAATGAAGACGCCCTGAAAATCCTGTTTAAGCTCAATTACGAATCACCTGAAGACATCAACACCAATCGCGTACTGGCATGGACTTTGGTCGGAGCCAAGCGATACGAACAGGCGAAGACCATCTATGAAAGCCTGTTGGACACAGAGAAGCCCGCAGCTGATGACCTGATGAACGCTGCCTATATGCACTGGTTCTGCGGCGACAGGACGGCGGCAATCAACCTCTTCAGGAAGTATTCCCACATGGAGGGCATCGCATTCGATGCTACAACAGAATTCCTTACCAACGAAAAAGCCATGCTCAATGAGCACGGCATAAGCGAAGTGGAAATACGCCTGATGATTGACCAACTGCTATAGCCAAGGACGCAGCAGCGAGCCGAACCATCCACGGAACTTCTGCCACGGGGTGCGGAACTCATTCCACGTCTCACGGGTCAGATAAAAGCTGTCCATCTTGTCACGGTCAAACATGTCGTCCAACTGTTTCGTTATCTCACGACTTAGGATGACGGCATTCTCCTCATAGTCGAAACGCATACTGCGGGCATCGAGGTTTGCAGAGCCCACTGTACAGAAACGGCCGTCGACCATCAGGATCTTGGAATGATGGAACCCCGGCTCGTACAGCCACACATGGGCACCACACTTCTTCATCTTATACGCATTCCGGAAAACACAGTCTGGAGTCAGCGGCACATCACTCTTAGCCGACACCATGATTTCTACTTTCACGCCACGCCTGACAGCCCGTTTCAAAGCCTTCTTAACTGAGGACGTCAGCGTGAAATAGGGATTAATAAGTTTCAGAGAATCCTGCGCTGCATCAATGGCGTTGACATACAGTGCTCTCATGGCATCGCTCTTACCCAGCACATAACCATCGGTAGAATAGACAGCCCCTGGCTCACGGTTAACGATGCCTATCGTCTTGTCGCCAACAGGCAAGCCCTTGAAATACTGGGGCTTTATAATATCTTCGCCTGTCACTTCCTGCCAGATGCGGCAGAAAATATGCTGCAGCTCATTGACGGCCGGCCCTTCAATGCGGCAGTGCATGTCGCGCCATGAACCTACCTGCTCCGTACCTTTTATATAATAGTCGGCCACATTCATGCCGCCCGTATAGGCTATACGCCCGTCAATAACCACTATCTTCCTGTGGTCACGAGGCCAGATATGGTTCACCCATGGGAACCGGATGGGGTCAAACTCATAAATATCAACACTGTCCCGACGAAGTGCCTCCAGATGATATTTCTTCAAGGGCTGGTTATTGGAGTCGTTGCCAAATCCGTCGAACAAGGCCCTTACCTCAACTCCTTCACGTCGTTTCTCCCGAAGGATATCAAACAACAGGGAGGCTATCGAGTCGTTGCGGAAATTGAAATATTCCAGATGCACACTATGACGTGCCTGACGGATAGCCTTAAACATGTCATCAAACTTTGCCTGACCGCTCATCAGCAATGTCACATTGTTGCCTTCTGTAAAGCGTATGCCATAGTCAGCCATACGCTGGCGAAAAAGGACATCACTGGTCTGTGCCGCAGACAGCATGGGAACCGAGGCGAGAATAGCCACCGCTATCGCCGCCCATCTGCAAAAAACTCTCATCTGCGATGTTTCAATCTATATTCAAGTGGCGACAGGCCAAACTTCTCCTTAAAAATCTTGATAAAGTTCTCGGCAGTCATAAAGCCTATGTTCGTCGCCAGCTCACTCATGTTAATGTTTGTTCGTTTCAGTAAGATGCAGGCATGCTTCAACCGTAAGTCTCTGATCAGTTCGGCCGGCGTCTTATTGGTCAGGCTCCTCACTTTGTGGAAGAACGGTACACGTCCCATACCCATGGCATTAGCCATTTCTTCCAGACTGATTTGACCACGGCTCATATTCTGCATCACATACTGTTCGATGTTAATCATCAACTGGCGGTCCGTAGCCTCAGCCATAGAGTAGTCGCCAAGAGTCTCGCCGCCTGTCTCGTCATTGATAATCTCAGCAAGTGCATTATTTTGAGCCACAGGCACATTCTTGCTGCGCAGGCTAGTATCCACGATGCTCATCTCGTCATCAACAGGACGCTCGTCATTCCCTGCATTAGCATATTCCGTTGGCATGTCTATGCTCTCCGTTGCTGTAGTCATACTGGCGTTCCGTCCCTCTAAACGACGCGTCTCCGCACCCTCTATGAGATTACTGTCAGCATTGACGGGGCCGAGTCCGAGAAGCATATTAAACCTCATAACGGCATCCTGCATATTGAAAGGCTTAGCCAGATAATCATCCGCAGCCAATGTGATATTCAAACTCTTCATGTCCTGCGGGGTCAACGTACCGTCGGTCATCAACACAAACTTTGACCGCTCCGTAGAAGGATTCATCTTCAACTGGTTACAAAGCTCACTACCCGTCAGTCCCGGCATATTCTGCTTACAGACAACCAGGTCTACAGTCATATTCTTCAAGTCCTCGGCGGCTTTCCTTGAGTTGTTGAACACATGGAAATCATAGACGTTGTATAGACGAGCTTTGGCAAACTTCAGGAATTCTTCATTATCATCGATAAAGAACACCACAACCTTACTAGTAGGCGACTCAACACGGCGGTGTATCATGATGTCAGACGACAACTCGTCGCCCGTAAGCGTAGGCAGGTTCAGTTCACCCTTAGCATTCAGCTCGTAGTGACCATGCACATTCTGCTTGGCGCGCTCCTCAGGATTCTCAAGCGAGGTCTGCATATCAGAGACGCGGGTTATGACTTGCAGCATCTGCGAATGGAGAGCATTCAGCTGTTCACGTTCCTCAAGAGACTTCTCCTTCTCTGCCAGGTTGCCAATAATGGATGTCATGCGAGCCATCGGCTGACGCAAATCTTCACTGGCCGACTTTATTTCCTCGCGCTGCATCTTCAGCTCCATGATGACAGCCTCCTTCTTGCGCTTGATAGCCTTCAGCTGATCGATACCTATCTTCCAAATATAGAGGACGACAATAATCACAATGGCATAGATAAGCAGCATCCACCAACTAAAGTACCAGGGGCGATGGACGGTAATCTCCAGCGTACGCTCCTGTTTACTGACGGCACCTTCCGCACTCATGGCCTTCACATGCAGTATATAGGTACCGCTCGGCAAATCGTGGAAGGTCACGCCATGCCGGATAGCATCACCATCCTTCCAGTCATGGTCAAGTCCCTCCATCCAATACTTGAACTGCAGACGTTCACTCTGATTGTAATTGCCGCCAGAGAACTTGATCGTTATGGTGTTCTGATCGTTCTCCAGTTCTATGTGAGAAGTCTCATTCAAAGCCTGAGCCAATACCACATTATCATTATAGGAATGACCTATCTGCACCTCCTCTTCACCAAGGAACAACTGTGTCAGCATAACCCTCGGAAGAGCATCGGTAGTATTACCTAAACCATGGCGCGTCATGTTGACACCGTACAGTGAGCCAAACAACACATCACCATTATCCTTAGCTAAAATGGCACCTGTATTGAACTCGTTGCTCAGCAGTCCGTCAGACAGGTTGTAGTTGTATAATCCATATCCGATACTACCGTCGTCAGTATTGCGCTGAACAACAATACGAGTGAGGCCATTACTCGTTGTAACCCACATATTCTGCCTGTTATCCTCAGTAATACCGCATATATTATTGTTCAGCAGTCCCTGGCGCTCTGTGATATAATCCAGATTATCGTTCTCCATGTTAAGGACATTGATACCTTCACGCGTCCCTAACCAAATCAGTCCACGAGAATCCTGATACACCTGAGTAATATAGTTATTTGTAAACGACTTCAGGTTGGTCGTGTTACCCGTCAGATGCTTCATTTCCAATGAAGACAGGCTCAGGATCAACAGCCCCTCGCCAGTACCCACCAACAGATTATTCTCCTTCGTATAGAACAACGATGTAATGCTGTTCGTCGTCAGTTTGCCATTCTCCCTCGTATAGCTTGAGAAAGTATTCATTTTAGGATTATAGACCTGCATACCACCGTTAGTGGCAATCCACAAGTTACCAGTCTTGTCCGTACACAAAGCGTTGACATGATCGTCTATCAGAGTCCTCATGCTGTCTTTTGCCAGCGAATAGATGGTGCTCACGCCATCCTTGATACGAGTCAGTCCGTTTTGCTTCGAGCCCACCCACAGACTTCCGTCCTTGGTAAACTGCATAGCCGTCACCTTCTTGCTGGCCAATACCCCGTCAAAACCAACGACACCACTATTGCTCGTTCCGAAGCATACGCTGTCCTTATCGTTCTTGGCCATGGCGGTGACGTCACCTATCTGACGAGAATAGAAACGATAGATGTTCTTACCGTAATAGGCCACACCGGACTTCTCGGTACCAACCCACAGCAGGTCGGTGTCGTCCACGTAAATACTCTGAACTCTCACCACGTCAGTATTCAGACATCCTGTCCTCATATTTCTGGTTTCGGCCACTTCTATCTGTCGCGTATTCATATCCATACGCAGCAGTCCAGCGCGATCCGTACCAATCCAGATATTTCCATTATGGTCGCCATCCATGCCATTGACAGAGTTGTCCACGCCAACGCCCGTCAACCCGATTTGGTCGCCGACAGAAGTATCCCACGTATCCGTACTCTTGTTATATACAAACAACGTACCTTGGCCATAAAGCCAGATGTTGTCCATTTGATCGGCATAAGCCTTCAATGTGTTAGACTTACGGAGTTTGCGCTCAGCTATCTCGTATGTTTTCCACACCGTTTGCTGCTGGTGCATGACATCACAGCAAACCACACGACCGTCGTCATATACAATAAGAGCACCATCACGGCATTCACTGATGGAACAAACCTTACCTTGAGGCACACTTTGAGCATCGTCAGTATAACCGAATTCCAGAAGCGTCTGCCGTTGCATGTGATAACAGATGATACCTTTATTGGGAATGTAGCCCCACACGTTCTTGTACTTATCCATGTAGATAATGGAGGGGATACGCTCAATTCCCATACGAGCAAGCGTCTGCTTCATGTCGCGCTCAAAAGTCTCTGTCTGCGGATGATAGATACAGTAGCCAGCTGCCGTGCTAATCCACAACGTTCCGTCCATTTGTTCCTGGATAGAGTTGATGTAGCTGTCAGGCAACGACGAACCGTCCTGCGAGTCACATTGGAAATTCTTGAATGTATAGCCGTCAAAGCGGTAGAGTCCTGCTGGAGTTCCAAACCACACATAACCCTTACTGTCTTTTAGGATACAGTTAATCTGACTGCTGGTGAGTCCGTCTTTGGCATCCAGCGTCTTAAACAGATAGATGGCCGCAGCCGCCATGGGCAGTGCCACCAGCATTATTATCAATATTCTAAATCGTCTCATCCTCAAACTTCTTTTTCTTTCCAACTTATGCTAACTTCTTCATCATATCATGCAAGAATAATGATCGACAACACCTAACAGTCGTCTATTGTCATCGACGACAAGCACACTGTGAATCTTGTATTTATTCATGATTTTCTGAATTTCCGATATCTTCATGTTCGGAGCTACCATCTTAGGCGTCTTGGTCATAATGTCTTCCACCGTATGATCGAAGAAATGCGCCTGCCACTTCTCCATAGCCCTACGGATGTCACCGTCGGTAATCAAACCAACGACTCGCCCGTCGATCTCTGCCACTCCCAATCCTAACTTACCCTTGCTCACTTCAATGACAGCCTCGCCTAAGTGCATTGACGGACTGATGACGGGCATGTCGACCGTCCGCATGACATCCTGAGCTGTTGTCAGCAGCCGTTTTCCAAGTTCACCGCCGGGATGGAACTGCGCAAAGTCCTGTGGCTGGAAGTTGCGCTTTTTAATGAGTGCCACCGCCAGTGCATCTCCCATTACCATCTGAGCCGTTGCGCTACTCGTCGGAGCCAAATCCATCGGGTCTGCCTCATGACGCACGCTGACATTCAAATGGCATTCAGCATATTTCGCCAACAACGAATCAGGATTGCCGCTCATGGCTATGATGGGAATCTCCATCTGGAGCACCATTGGAATAAAGCGCAGCAACTCGTCAGTCTGTCCTGAGTTAGATATAGCCAACACAACGTCATCGCTCGTCATCACGCCCAAATCGCCATGGAACACGTCTAACGGATTGATAAAGAACGAAGGCGTTCCCGTTGATGACAATGTGGCGGCAATCTTGGCTCCGACATGGCCACTCTTTCCCACTCCCGTCACAATAATCTTGCCATGGCAGCGGAACATCAACTCGACAGCACGGTCAAACTGCTCATCCATTTTTGGAATGAGTTCCATCAGCGCCTCTGCCTCATCTTTAATGCAATTGATAGCGTATTCTCTGACTGTCATGACACCAACTCCTTTATCAGCAACTCCAGTTTCTCCAGTTCCAACATATTGGCAGCATCGCTCTTCCCTTCATCAGGATTCGGATGTACTTCAAAAAAGAAACCCGTGGCTCCGAAGGCTTTGGCAGCAAGAGCCATCTGAGGTACAAAGCGGCGGTCGCCGCCTGTCTTGCCATCACTGCCGCCAGGCCGCTGTACACTGTGCGTACAATCCATTATAACCGTCGGCACTAACTCCAGCATATCAGGAATATTGCGGAAGTCTACCACCAGATTATTATAGCCCATCATGTTGCCTCGCTCCGTCAACCACACGTCTTTGGCTCCGGCATCAAGGGCTTTCTCTACAGGGTATTTCATATCGCGGCCACTCAGGAACTGTGCTTTCTTGATGTTCACGACTCGCCCAGTCTTGGCAGCAGCCACCAGCAGGTCAGTCTGCCGACACAGGAAAGCCGGAATCTGGATAACGTCACACACCTGTCCCACAGGGTCTGCCTGCCAGCTTTCATGGATGTCTGTCAGCAGTCGCAACCCATATTTCGCTTTCACGTCGGCCAGCATCTGCAATCCTTTCTCCAGGCCTGGTCCACGGAATGAGCGGATGGATGTACGATTGGCCTTGTCGAACGAAGACTTGAATATAATATCCGTCCCCAACACGCCATTGATTCGCACCAGTTCCTGAGCTACCGTGTCCAGTAGCCCGGCAGATTCTATCACACAGGGGCCAGCAATGATTGTCATGTTATTCATATCAACTTGCAAAGATACGAAAAATTGCCGTATTCTATCATTTCTTTAACTTCTTTAACTTCTTTCGGTCAACCTTGATTGCTTTGTCTGCAAAGAACCGCTCCTAACTTTTTTCAACGATGTGGACATCGCGCTGCGGGAACGGGATTTCAATATGGTTGGCCGCGAGCGTGTCATAGACGCACTTCAGCACGTCGCTGATAACATACGATTTCATCGGAGCGTCTGCCCACACAAAGAGTTTGAAGTCCACGCTCGAGTCATTCATCTGCGACACAACGGCCTTCACCTTCTTCTTCTTGTCCATCCACTTATGGTGCATGCCGTTGACAGCCTCCTCAATCACCTCCGTCACCTGTTTCAGGTTCGAGCCGTAGGCCACGCCGAAGGGAACGACAGCCAGTACATAGCCGTGGTTCTTCGTCAGATTCTTATAGTTCTTGGTAAACAACTGCGAATTCTGGAAAGTGATAATCTCACCATAGAGCGACTCCACCACGGTCGACGTGTAGCTGATGCTGGTCACACGCCCCATCACGCCGTCCACCTCTATCCAGTCGCCCACTTTCACGCGGCCGGCCATGAGCGAAGCACCATAGTAGATATTCTCGATGATGTCCTTCGAAGCGAAACCGATACCCGTTGACAGACCGCCCGAAATAGCCAGCAGCCAAGCAAGGCTGATGTTAAGGATACTGAGCGACAGCATCAGCCAGACGCCCCAGACGAGCACCTGAATGACGTTACGCCCCATCACCTCGCGGCTCTGCGCCGTCGTGGGATCCTGCTGCTGATAGTGCAGCCGCATCAATTCCAAAATGGTATGTGTGAAATATCTGAACAGGAACCACAGGTTGATGACCATCGCCACCTTCAGGATACTGATGCTCAGGTTGGGCGTATTGACAAACTTCTCCTTGAACAGTTTCATGCAGAGGTCGCTCAGGTTGAAAATATCGGCAGCCCAGTAGATGCTCATCATGACCGACAGAACGCCCATGACGGGCAGCGCTACCTTGTAAAGCAGTCTGTATAGCCAACTCTTCGTGATTGGAGCATCCTCCAGTCCGTGACGTTTGCCATACAGGTGTACGTACTGGCTCACGCAGGTGATGGTCAGGATGCACGTCAGCTGCATAATCCACCAGATGAGCAGTTGCACACTGAGCAGCGTATAGCCCGACCACGACAGTGCCACCGAGACCATGAACACCACAAGCGATACATAGGTATAGAACATATCCGACTTGGGCACGTTCTTATTGTGACGGCGAATGACGCGCCACTGCCACAACAGACAAGCCAAGAGTATCAGGGGAAACAGCAGGTTCACCAGTTCGTTGGGAATCAGCGTAATGCGGATGGCTATCACTATAAAGCCCATAGCCACCAGTGGAGCATAGATGTGGAATGCGCTCTTGATTTGCTCGCTATTGACGCGCAGCAACAATGAAATAAGGATGACACCCAGCAGCCATGCATATTCTATCAGCAAGTCACTGGCCATAATGAAGAAGTTCTGCTCCAGCGTGGCGCGTAGCACACCCATGATGACTGCAAACGTTATCGTCGTCGTCGTCATGATGATGCAGGTACGCTTTTTCAGGAACTCCTCCGTATGAAAACGCTTTGGCAACAGAAAGCGGAATGCCAGCAGGTTAAGCACAATGGAAATCACAATATAGAGGGCTATGACGCCGAACAATCCGAAAACGAACTTGCTGTCCCACTGCGACTCGCTTGCTCTCGGGCGGTATTTCTCCTCCATCGACTCTTTCGCAGACACCCATTGCTCATCCAGATTTCCCAGCATCCACAGATAATTTTGTCCTCCGTTCTTGAAGATGCTGGCCTGAATGTCGCTATAGCGCTGATTGGCATAGTCATTCAGCGACTTCAGTCGTCCCTCCGTCACTTCGTAATAGTGTATATGGTCTTTTATCTGCTCACGGGCCTCCACCAGTTTACCCCGTATCTCTATGGTCAGCTTCAAACAGTCAGAACGGTTCTTTCGCGCCTTGCTTTTCAGCACACGTTCAGGAATCACCTCAAGACTACTCACCAGACTGTCACACTTGGCTATCTCTGAATCGATCGTTGTCAGATAGTTGCGGAATGGTGTCTGAGATCGCTGGAAGGCTTGATACTGCTCCGTGGCTTGATGGCAGGCGTAAGTCATGTCGAACACGAAATTGCGTTTCTGCGAGTAGAGCATCAGCGCGTTCTGGCTGCTCTGCCGCATGGTTTCTATCAGCTGGCCCAATATGATTTTCCGCTGCTGCTGGCGCTCCTCCGTTATTTCCGTCAGCAGACGATGTTGCTCGGTCAGTTCTGACTTGAGCACCGCCAACGTCTGTTCCAAATCGCGCTCCTTCAGCACGGCGTGGCTCATATTTATTCCGCTGGCCAGTATCACCAGCAGTAGAAATAATCTTTTTGTCACTGTTTTCTTCATTGTAAAGGTCTCTTTGGGCACACCCATGTAGTCTGAAATCTGCTTGTAGAGTTGTTTCATTCTCAATCTTCAATTGGCTGCAAAGTTACAATTTTTCACGCAAACAATCCTCAATAATCCCGAAAAAATGTTCTTTTTTCCCCGTTTATTTTGTCTATTCAAAGATATTTATGTAATTTTGCAGCAAACATATAATATAAAGGTTACTCCATGAAACATTTGATGATTTTAGTTCTTGCATTGGCGCTGAGTCAGGCGGCCAATGCCAAAGATGTGTTTGTAAACACTCCGAAAACCACGCTGATGCTCGCCGTAAACGAGGGAGAAACGCCGCGCATTCATTATTTCGGCTCGCGTTTACGCCCCGACCAGTCTCACGAAGTGTACGATGCCATGAGTGTCAACTACGACGCCTATCCCGCCTTCGGTCGCAACAGTTTCGACGAGACAGCACTCAGCGTGACCCACGCTGACGGCAACATGTCAACGGAGCTGGTGGTGACGGACTCACGAACAGAGGGCGACCTGACCATTATTGCCCTGAAGGACAAGAAATACGACTTTTTCGTAGACCTCTACTACAAGGCCAACGACAAGAGTGACGTCATAGAGACCTGGACGGTCATCCGCAACGGCGAGAAAAAGCCCATCAAGATGGAGCAGTACGCCAGCGGCGTGATGACACTCAGACAAGAGGGAGCATGGCTCACCCACTTCCACGGCGCCTGGGGACAAGAGGCCGGTATGACCGAAGAGCCGCTGACGGCAGGTCTCAAAGTGATTGTGAACCACGACGGCGTGCGCACGGCCATGGACGACCGCGCCGAGGTGATGATTTCACTCGACGGCAAGCCACAGGAGAACAGCGGCCGCGTCATCGGCGCCGCCCTCTGCTGGACGGGCAACTACAAACTGCGCATAGAGACACGCGGCAAGTACCGCCACACCCTGCTGGCCGGCATCGATGATCTCCACACGGCCTACACCTTGAAGCCGGGCGAGAAGTTCACGACGCCTGTGCTTGCAATGACATATAGCGAAGAGGGTAAGGGCGGCGTGAGCCGGGCCTTCCACCGCTGGGGCCGCAACGGTCAGCTGCACAACGGCAAGGCCCTGCGTGAGATTCTGCTGAACTCGTGGGAAGGCGTCTACATGGACGTCAACCAAGATGTCTGCGAGAAGATGATGGACGGCCTTAAGGAACTGGGCGGCGAGCTGTTCGTCGTGGACGACGGATGGTTTGGCCGCAAATACCGCCGCACTTACGACGACAAGGCACTGGGCGACTGGATAACCGACACCGTGAAGCTGCCTAAAGGCGTGCCGGCCCTGCTAAAGGCTGCCGAGGACCGCGGTCTGAAGTTCGGCATCTGGATAGAGCCCGAGATGGTCAACAGCACGAGTGAACTCTTCGAGGCCCATCCCGACTGGGTAGTGGCCCATCCCACACGTGAGCTGTCGAAGGGACGCGGCGGCACCCAACTGGTGCTCGACCTCTCTAACCCCAAGGTGCAGGACTTTGTCGTCGGCATCGTGGACAATCTGGTGAAGGAAAATCCCACCTTACATTATATTAAATGGGACTGCAACATGTCGATGCAGAACTTCGGCAGCAGCTACCTGACGGCTGACCGTCAGAGCCACCTGTTCGTGGACTATCACTTAGGACTGCGCAAGGCATTGGAGCGCATCCGCAAGGCTCATCCCGACCTCGTCATCCAACTCTGCTCCAGCGGCGGCGGTCGCGTAAACTGGGGTGCCCTGCCCTACTTCGACGAGTTCTGGGTGTCTGACGATACCGATGCCCAGCAGCGTCTCTTCATCCAGTGGGGCACGAGCCACTTCTTCCCCACACTGGCCATGGCGCAGCACGTCAGCGCCTCGCCCAACCACCAGACGGGCCGCGTGATTCCCCTGAAGTTCCGCTTCGACGTGGCCATGACGGGCCGCTTGGGCATGGAGATGAAGCCCAGCGACCTCAACGACCAGGAGCGTGCATACGCCAAGAAAGCGATGGCCTTCTACAAGGAGATTCGACCCATTGTGCAGTTGGGCGACCTCTACCGTCTCCTTTCACCCTACGACAACAAGGGTTTCTGCAGCGAGATGTTCGTCAGCGAGGACAAGAGCGAGGCCGTGTTCTTCTGCTACAAGTTCGAGAACTACATTGGCTTAGAGACCCCACGCTGGCACATGGCCGGCCTTGACCCCAACGCCACCTACCGCCTGAACGAGTTTGAGTGCGCCGAGCGCAGCCACTACTTTGAAGGCAAGACCTTCAGCGGAAAATTCCTCATGGAGACAGGCATCGACGCCACCCTTGGCCGTCAGTTCGCCAGCCGCGTCATCCGCCTGAAGAAGATATAAGTCAAAAAAGCTGCTCAAAGAATGTAGGTCTTCTATATAAATAAGGTATAGAAGACCTATATTTTTTTGCGGAAGATTTCTGCGGAGGCTCCCTAGATTTCTGCGGAGGCGCTACAGAATTCTGCGGAGGCTCCGCAGAATCACAGGGAGGCTCCGCAGAATTACAGGGAGGCGCTACAGAAATCGGGGATCATATAGAATCCAACATTATTTCTTGGAAATATTGCAGAATTATAGTACCTTTGCATTAATTATGCTTGATACATCTTTTTATAGTATTATATATTGAAACAACCTGCGGGCAATAACAGAAGTACAAATGAGACTGATAGCTGACAGCGGAAGCACGAAGACAGACTGGGTGCTGACGATAGAGAAAGGCGTGGAAAGACGGTTCCATACACAAGGCATCAATCCGTTCCACCAGAGTGAGGAGTCTATATTGACCATTCTGCGCGAGGAGCTGGTAACGCAGTTGCCGGCACTTGATGCAGAAGAGTTGAGTATCGCCTTCTACGGCAGCGGCGTAAGGCCAGAACTGGAACCCGTGATGGAGCGGTTGTTACGAACGGCACTGCCTACGGCTACGGCCGTAGAGGCACACAGCGACCTGCTGGGTGCCGCCCGAGCCGTCTGCGGCCACAGAGAAGGCATCGCCTGCATTCTGGGAACGGGAGCAAACTCTTGCCTGTACGACGGTTTACGGATTGTCAGCAACACACCGCCATTAGGCTATATCCTCGGCGACGAGGGCAGCGGGGCGGTGCTGGGCATCCGTTTCCTGAATGCACTCTACAAGGGATTTCTACCTGCGACGGTGGTAAACGACTTCCAGGAAGACATGAAGCTGTCGATGGCCGATGTGATTGAACGCGTCTACCGTCAGCCGATGGCCAACCGGTTCCTGGCTTCGCTGGCACCATTTGTCAAGAGCCATGCTGACGTGCCACAAGTAAAGGAATTGGTGGTCGACAATTTCCGCTGTTTCCTGCGCCGCAACGTGGCAGCCTACGGCAGGAAAGACCTGCCTGTGGGCTTCGTTGGCAGCATTGCCTTCCACTTTTCCAGCGAGCTGAAAGAAGCAATTGGGGCCGAAGGAATGTCCATCGGCCCCATTATCAAAAGTCCTCTTGATGTGGTCTTAAACAATCACTAAGCTTTTTTCACTTCTTCATTTTCGCCATCCTCTTCTGCCTTGTCTTCAAAGTCGGTGATACCGGCCTCTATAAGGATGTTATACCACTGGATGAGTTTCTGGATGTGGGAGTTCTTCACACGGTCCTGATCCCATTCGGGCAGCACCTTGGTAAAATAGTCATGCAGTTCGGCAGGAGAAGCCTTCTTGTAATCGATACTGCACTTCTTACCGTCCTCAAGCGTCTTCATGTTTTCCAGCACTTTTGTCAGAGGCACGTCATCCGACTCAGTAAACATGGCAATGTCACCCAGTGAGGTGATACGGTCAGTGCCAAATGCAGGCTGACGGCGGTGGGTGGCATCGAGTGCTTCGACGATAAGATTGTTTTTACCACGTGAGACGAGTTTGTAGAGTCCAGACTTGCCGGAAATAGCTAAAATTGTTTCTTTCATTTTTATTCGTTTTTACAATATGACGGGACAACGTTATTACGGCATAGCGATATAACGTCATCACGATATAATAATTTAATAATGTTTTCTATTTGCTGGTCAAGGTCGGCAAGACCATCGTTCAAGATCTCGAAATCGGCCAGACTACGAACACGATCCTGCGGCCACTGACGGGCTATCCAGTCGAGCGCCTGCTGGCGGCTAATAGCATCGCGACGCATAATGCGGTCAATGCGTACCTCTAAAGGAGCAGTAACAACGATGACACGGTCGACGTAACGGTTGGCACCCGACTCGAACATAATGCCAGATTCAAGCCACAGAAGTCCGCTCTGTTCGAAGTCGGCAAAAACGGCGGGGTGGACGATGGCGTTGATGGCCTGGGCATTCTCTTCTGAAGCCAGCAGGAATCGTGTCAGCGCAGCCTTGTCAGGCTTGCAGCCGATGAGATGTTCCAACTGGCGCTGCATCTGTTCGCCACGCATGAGCCGCTTGGCTGCCGAGTCGCAGTCGTAGACATCGATGCCACGTACAGCTAAACGGCGACACACATAGCTCTTGCCACTACCTATTCCCCCTGCTATGCCTACCTTCATTGGTCTGTCTCCTCTATCAAGTAGTCTACCTGACGGGTGACAAGCGACGCACGGGTAATGCCCTGAGGCACCTGCTGCAGGTAAAGATTACACTTTTCCGACTTGCTGTTCTTCAATTCGTTATAATCGACAATGACGGTAAAGTCATCGGCCGAGAGCGTACGATAGACATTAACACCAGTAACAAACGTTACCGCCACCTTGGCCGGGAATGTACGCAGCACTTTGTCGGGCGGCATATTGATGGCCTGGATAGGAATATCACTGATACTCTCCTCTGTTAGCACGTCAGTATGGAAGGTACACCTGATATTGTCTGGCACCATCTTGACACCCTCAATACGAAGCAGACGACAATCAACGGACAGTGTGTCGCGGAAACCTACATAGTTCAACGGCTCTGTATAGGCCATGCGGATACTATCGAGTTTCTCTTCCGAAGCATAGACTGTGACACTGTCAGGATAATAACTGACATGGCTGAGGAAATAGAGATGCTCGGGAATGACACGGCCTTTCCATCGGACGGGAACACGCTTGTAGACACCTGTGTTATAATAGAACACCAGCTTATCTGGTTTCACGGTAACAATCTTGCTGCTGGTAGCCATATATTGCCTGACTAACTTTGCAAGGTCGTTGGACGTGAGAACGCCCGTTCCATTTCCCTGGTCAAAAGACTTGAAACTGGCTTTGATGTCCTGCAACTGTTTACCATAAATATAGTAAAGCAACTGGATGCCACGGTCACGGAAGACCACCTTGATGCTGTCGGTCTCATCGCTGGTGAGCATGATGTCCTTCGGTATGTCAGTAATGTGCACAGGAACCGTCACCTCCTGTTCGTATGTCTCGTTGAGGGTCGTCATCAGCCAGAAAACCCCAGACAGGGCAAGGAAGAACAGGAAAATCAGGAACTCCCTGTTAGCGCGGCTAAACAGAAAATCCCTGATAGCGACAAAAACTCTGCGCAACTGGAACATAGACTACTTCTGGAGCGGAGTGTTAGCCATATCCTTGAACACGCATGACTTATCGATGGTAATGACCACGTCGCGTGCAATCTTCAAGTCTACGGTATTCTTGGCTAAATCAATGCTCTTGATGGTGCCATAGATGCCGCCACTGGTAACAACCTGTGCGCCTTCAGTCAGAGAATTCTGGAAATTACGAATCTCTTTCTGTTTTTTCTGCTGCGGTCTGATCATGAAGAAGTACATGATGGCAAAGATAGCCACCATCATCAAAATCATTGACAACCCGCTGCCTCCCTGGGCTGACTGAGCAGCCAAAAATAAGTTTGTCATATTTTTATATTTAGTTTATGTTTGTTTCAACCTTTTTTCTCGTCCATGTGCTTCAGCAACCGGCCAGAGTTGACAAGATGACGGGCAATAGCGTCAAGCATGCCGTTAATGTAGGCTCCACTCTTCGGTGTGGAATACATTTTGGCAATGTTTACAAACTCGTTGATAGAAACGCTGATAGGAATAGAGGGGAATGTCATCATCTCTGCAATGGCAATCTGCATGATGACAATGTCCATGTAAGCCAACCGTGAGAAATCCCAGTTCTTCGAAGCCTCACTCATATAGTGCTGATACTCGTCGGAATTAAGAATGGATGCACGGAAAAGCTTGCGCGCATAATCTCGGTCCTCTTCATTATCATACTCTGGCAGCAGTTCCTGCTTTGCACCGTTCTGCTCATCAAAGCGCTTAATGGTTTTCAATACGAATGTATCGACAATCTCCTTGTCATCATTCCAATAGAGGCTTTGCTCCTCAAGCAAGGCATCCAAGTCGTCATTGTCCTGTATCAGCGTACGATAAAGCTTACGCCACAGCTCACGGTCGGCAGCGTAATTATCGACGTTGCTCGCCATATAGTCTTTGTAAATCTGGCTCTCCTCTATCTTCTCAAAGAACTTGCCCACGAACTCAGGATTGTCGGCCCACGTCCTTTTCTGATTACCCATAAATTCAGACAGTTGTTTGTTCTCCTCCAACTGCAGCGTAAAACGATTGAAGGCAAACTTCGGCGAAGGTTTATCCAAACCCTCACGCAAAGCTTTCGCCTCGATGATTTCCAGACGCCGCTTAGCCTCTTTGGCAATGGCAACCATAAACGCTAACAGATAATTGTACAGGTCATAGGCCTTGGAGAGGCTGAAGAACAATTCCTTCTCCGCCGAGTCTATGTTCTTGTTGCCGTTTTGATAGTACGCATAGGTTAACTGAACAATCTTTATGCGTATAATTTCACGATTAATCATGCAATATGTCTTTGTTTCGACTGCAAAAATACTCATTTTTCGCCTATTATGCAAGAAAAACACGTAAAATTCAAAAAAAAATCACTTTTCACTACTTACTATTCACTTTTTTGTTGTACCTTTGCACCCGCTTTTTTAAGAAAAGCACACCGTGTGATGGTGAATTAACAAATTATTATTAATTAGAGTAACACAAAAGTTATGAAAGAAATCAATGTAAGCGGCAAGGTTCGTACCGCTACCGGCAAGAAGGCCAGCAAGGAATTGCGTAAGGAGGGACTGGTTCCCTGTAATCTTTATGGTGAGACAAAGGATGAGAAGGGACTGCCCAAAGCTCTTGCTTTCTCAGCCTCATTTGCAGAGCTGCGCAAGGCTGTCTTCACTCCCCATGTCTACGTTGTCAACCTGAATATTGACGGCAAGGAGCACAAGGCTATCATGAAAGAGCTGCAGTTCCACCCCACAACAGACGCACTGCTGCACGTGGACTTCTTCGAGGTGAACGAAACAAAGGACATCACCGTAGGTATTCCCGTGAACCTTACTGGTCACGCTCAAGGTGTTCGTGACGGTGGCCGTCTGAATCTCTCTATCCGTAAGATTGACGTTACAGCTCCTTATAAGAACATTCCTGAGAAGCTTGACATCGACGTTACCGACCTGCAGCTTGGCAAGGCCATTAAGGTGGGAGCTCTGCAGTTCGAAGGTCTGAAGATCGCCACATCTCCAGAGGTTGTCGTCTGCTCAGTGAAGGCTACACGTGCTTCTCGTTCAGCTGCTGCCGCTGCTGATGCTGAGGGATAAAGACTTGAGCAATTATAATGGATAAGTATCTTATTGTTGGATTGGGAAATCCTGGCGACGAATACGCCATGACCCGCCACAATACAGGTTTTATGGTATTGGACGCTTTTGCCAAAGCGTCCAATACTGTTTTCAGCGACCGTCGCTACGGATTCATAGCTGAGACATCACTAAAAGGACGTAAAGTTATGCTGCTGAAACCCACCACATACATGAACCTCAGCGGCAATGCCGTACGTTATTGGTTGAACAAGGAGAATATCGACCAGCAGCGGCTGCTTGTCATCAGCGACGATGTGGCCCTGCCTTTAGGACAGTTCAGGCTGAAAGCTGGCGGCTCAAACGGCGGGCACAACGGATTAGGCCACATCCAGCAGCTCATCGGTCAGAACTATGCCCGCTTGCGTATGGGCATAGGCAACGACTACCCGCAAGGAGGACAGATTGACCACGTGCTCGGACGTTTCGCGTCCGAGGAACTGGAACAGTTGCAGCCGGCCATCGATACTGCAGTCGAGATTATCAAGAGTTTCGTACTTGCCGGCATTGACATTACGATGAACCAGTTCAACAAACTTGGGAAAAAAGTGAGAACAAACGACGGAATTACGCTGACAGACACGGAAAGTCTGAAATAGTCCGCGTAAATCCGCTGAAATAACATTTCATGAACGAAGCAAGAATAGACAAATGGCTCTGGGCAGCACGCATCTTCAAGACGCGCACCATTGCGGCTGATGCCTGTAAGAACGGACGTGTCATGGTGAACGACGTCAACGTCAAGCCGTCACGCATGGTGAAAGTGGGCGACAAAATCAGCGTGCGAAAACCGCCTGTCACCTACTCTTTCCGCATACTGAAGACCATTGAGCAGCGCGTAGGGGCCAAGCTACTGCCAGAGATTTATGAGAACATCACCACACCCGATCAGTACGAATTGCTGGAAATGAACCGCATCAGTGGCTTTGTAAATCGTGCCCGCGGTTTGGGACGTCCTACGAAAAAGGACCGCCGCGCAATGGATGCTTTTGTTGGTCCTTCACTTGAAGGATTTGGAGACTGGGATGAATTTGACTTTGACGATGATGACGAAGAAAGTTAGTTCGATGACACTCATGGCATGCTGCCTGCTGACAATGGCGACAGCACAGCCGCAGAAAGGCAACCTGCAGAAAGGTGACTACGGCTACCTGTTCTGTCACATGAACGACCGCGGACGGGCCTGGACGGCCTACGCACTGAGCCGCGACGGACTGCACTACCATGACCTGATAGGCGGCGACTCCATTTTCAGCGATGCCGAGCATGCCCGCATTGAAGGTGCCACCCGCGATGCCTACATCTGTCGTAAGCACGATGGCAGCGGCTACCTCATGGTCTGCACAGACATGAACGTTGGCAAGGACAAAGTGCTCGGAAAAGCAGAGACATGGGACAACTACGGCATCGACCTGCTACGCAGCGACGACCTTATACACTGGGAGTCAGTGACGTTCGACTACCGCAAGGGGCCGAACATATTCTGCAATCCCGATGACAAAAGCGTCTACCGTGACTGGTCGACCATTAACCGCGTGTGGGCACCACAAATCATGTGGGACGCTGACTACGTTTGGCCCGACGGCCGTCGTGGTGGCTACTTCATCTATTACTCTCTATGGAACCGAGCCGAGGAGAAGTACGACCGCATGTACTATTCCTACGCCGACGAGACTTTTACACGTCTCACACAACCACGGCTCCTCTTCGACTGGGGATATGCCACCATCGATGCCGACATCAACTGGGTGGAGGCCGACCGTCAGTGGCACATGATGATAAAGAAAGAGGGCGGTAAGCCTGGACTGTTTACTGCCACAGCACCCTCGTTGACCGGTCCGTGGAGCGAACCCATTGAGGATGACTACGTCAACTTCGAGGGCAACAAAAAATGCGAGGGCGTCTCGGCCTTCCAGCTGGCGGGAGACTCTACGTGGGTCATCGGCTATATAGAGTATTCATCGCGTCCAAAGAACTACCGACTCTGTTTTGCCGACAAATATATGCGCAATTTCCACTCCCCACGTAACATCGAGGGCGTCGACCGTCCGCAACACGGTTCTTTCCTACGACTGACCAAAAAGGAGTACAAGCGACTGGAGGCATGGAGTAAGCGTTACATGAACAAATAATAGACAGCAAATATGGATCGAAAACAAGAAAAACTGAAGGCATTAGGCCGTGAAACAGAATACTTGAACACCTATGCCCCTGAGGTGCTCGAAACCTTCGAAAACAAACATCAGGGCAACGATTACTGGGTACAGTTCAACTGCCCTGAGTTCACTTCTCTTTGCCCCATTACCGGGCAGCCCGACTTCGCAGAGATCAAAATCATGTATATCCCGGCCGAACGTATGGTGGAATCGAAGAGTCTGAAGCTCTATCTCTTCTCTTTCCGCAACAATGGCGATTTTCACGAAGACTGTGTGAACATCATCATGAAGGACCTGGTGAAACTGATGGATCCCAAGTACATAGAAGTCATAGGGCTGTTCACCCCACGCGGCGGCATCAGCATCTACCCATACGCTAACTACGGGAAGCCCGGCACCAAATACGAACAGATGGCCGAGCAACGCATGCTTGCCCATCAGGTCATCTAACAGGCCGTAGCGGCAGCATAGCGTTTAACCGTTTTTATAGAAGAAAAGGGGCTGGAAGTTCGCGCTTCCAGCCCCTTTCAATTCAGAAAGAGATTTCCAAATCCAAGGGGATGCTAACTTCGCGTGACAGATTGTCCTCCGTAGTGTCAGTCGTACCAATGGCACTCAAGGCAATCATTTGTTCCGACTCTATATAGATATAGTCGGTGATGGGAGTCTGATATATCTTTTTCATTGTCTTATCATTTTTAATTATTTCACAAACGCCTTACGACCGTTTTGTATATAAAGCCCCTTGCGAGCCTTCTCCACACGCTGACCGTTCAGGTTATACACACTTCCTTTCACTTCATCCATGCGTCTGCTCACGCCTGCTATTCCTGTTGTCTCGTCAGTGATATTGTAGAAGCGAACAGCGTCTGCACTGAAGTCCGACGGCAGGTACGCCGTTTGCGCGCTCAGGGTAAAGGCATTATTGTTCCGGAAGAAGGCTGTCCGTCCTTGTTCCTGTAGCAGCACGTAGACAGTGCCAGCCTCCTTGACCGTGGTACTCAGCACACCAACCAGCTTATTGGCAGCGGTACTGGTCGTACTGCCCGACACCACAGGAATCTGGCAAGCGCCTTCGCCCTGTAGCAGGATACCCGTACCAGCGGGCACACTGCCCGTGATGGGCTGTAACTTCAGCGTTGCACCGTCGGCCTCGACACCTGTAACGAAATAGGCTTGCGTCAAGTTCTCTATGGTTTTGCTAAAGTCGAGTGCATAAGGACTGCAGTAGGTAGCCCATCCAGCATCCGTAATGGTCTTAGCAACGGTGGTGGCTGGGGTGCCTTTCTTCAGCACGAGCAGTCCGTTCTCAGCCAGCAGCTGACTATCGCTGCCTGCGCCCTCCAGCGTAATGTCGCTGACACTACCTTCGCCTATGGAGCCAAGCGTTCCCAGCACGTAGTAGCCGTCGGCCAGTGTCGAGGCGGCCTGAATCTCGATAATGGGACTCAAGTACTCAGGGCCGTAATTCTCCCACACGTCACCGCTGCGTTTGCGGATATTCAGCTTTCCAATATTCACGCAGTCTGACTCACCCTTGGCGGGATCCAACTGCATCACGATGCGCGCACCTTCATGCAGGTTCAGCGTGCCAATATTGGTGGTGCCGTAGCTGGCCACTGCTGCATCGCTGACATCACCGTCGGTAGGATAGAGTGTGGCACCATACTCCATCGTAAGCGACTTCGTAATGGTGGCACCCGAGAAGAAGCTGGTATGGCGATTCATCCACACGTCGCTTTTCTTCAGCGTACCACGGAAGCGCAGCGTGCCTCCCCAGATGTCGGTGGCACCGCTGTAGCTAAATTCACGTGCCGTCAGTTTCAGCAAGCCGTTGCCCTGTTTCACCAGTCGGGTGGAGCCGGTGATGTCGCCCTTTTCGCTGCCTGAGCCCAACTGTGTGTCTTTTACCGTTGTCGTGATATTATCGTTGTTGTCATTTCCTTCCACCACGGCATTCACGTTAACGGTGATCACCTTGGGGCTGACACCAGTGCTTTCAATGCCCACTGACGTGGCGTCGCAGAGCAGCACGTGCTGTCCGTTATGACTGGTGGTAATGGTGCTGCCACTGGCCACCTCGGTACGTCCACGAGTGGTGAGTGGCGGCGGTGCGACGGTGAAGCCCTCCATTTCGCCCACGAAGTAGCTCAGATGGGGCGGCTGGTTGTAAGCCATCATCTGCCAAACCATAGCCTGACGATACTGGTGGTCAGACCAAAGCGTAGGCAGTGAGTAGGCTGTCCAATAGCCACTGGTGTAGACGCGCAAGCCCGTGCCACGCCGCACCACTATTTCTTCGCGCCAGTCGCCGATGATGTCGCCTTGGAAACAAGGATTGTTTTTAGAGCTATTGTTCATGTTGCAGCCCGAAGAAGTGAAGAGGCGCCCATTACCGGGTTTCTCCACTTTCGCTTCCTTGGCTTCGCCTGGGCTGTTCAGAATCTCGGAACAGAGGTCGCCGTCCCAGTATATACGGAAGTTCAAATCGCCCCAACTAATAAAGCCGTCGCCACCCAACTCGTCAATTTCTTTATCAGCTACGCTACTGAAGATTGCTGTCGATACGGAGCGGCCTTGCGCCCCCGGATATTTGTCTGAGAAGTTCGCCATCAGCCCACGTCCATCGTCGCCGTCAGCCGTCCTACGGATATAAATCTCGCTGGTAGTAGCGTTGCGATAGTTCATGGCCGGCTTTTCTTCATTACAGCCGAAGAACTCCAAGCCCTTACGATAGGGATCGAAATCGCCTACATGCTGGGCATCGCCGTGACCAAGTCCCGAGGTGGACAGTCCTCTGCCGTTGTCATCGATAACCATCGACCCATAGACAATCTCATCGCGACCATCCTCATCGACATCGGCAATAACGAAGTTATGGTAGCCCTGACCGTACCAGCTACCCTTTGTTTTGTTGTTCCAGCGCCAACGCTCGCTCCACGTATGCGAAGCAACATCCAGGTCCATGGCTATCATCTTGTGACGTGTGTAGATGCCGCGTGCCAGGAACAAGCTGGCCTTACGTCCGTCCAGGAACGGTGCGCCGAAGAAGTATTTCGACGAGCGGTGACCGTAGTTGTCCCCCCATGCAGTTTTCTCATTCGACTCGCCGCTTTCCAGTCGCGGCAGTGGATAGTCCATCTTCTGGTAAAGCTCACCCGTCAGACCGTTTATATATATAAGGTATTCAGCACCAGAGTGTGTCCAGGCATACTGTGCGTTATCCGTACTGAACTTGTCACGGGTGTTCACACTCATGGAGCCGATGGTGTAAAGCTGTGTCTTTCCGTCACTGCCGTAGACAATCATATTGTCTGCACCACGTAGCACGACTTCTGCCTGTCCATCCTCGTCCCAGTCGTAGGCTATGATGTCAATCTCGGTAGAATTCAGGCTCACCATGTTGGGGCCGCAGTCGATGCGCCACAGTAACGTAGCCTTGCCCGTCCGCCAATCGACATCATAGGCATCTAAAACGACAAACTGCGTCGACTCCTTCGGATAAAGCTTACCCGTCTGGGCGGTTGAAGCATCGTAAGTGTTCAGGCGCTTGATGATGATTTCCAACTGTCCGTCGCCATCAAGGTCTGCCATTTCAGCGTCATTGGGCTCGTAGTGAGTTGTCACCTCGACTCCCGCACGGTCGTAGACGGCTGCCAGGTCGATGTCCAGGTAACCTGTAGCACAACGGTTGTCTCCCAGTTTGTAGACATACTGCGTCCATGGTGTGACGGCATCACACTTCGCCTGCTCCACGCCATTCACCACGGCAGCCACCCGATAACTGGTTGTCGGAGGGGCACTCTTGGAATCGTTGTAGTTTGTTGTCGTCAGGTTGGAGGCAATCTTTGTCCCGTTCTTATATAGGTTATAAGTCACGTTATAGTATTCGTTAGGCAACCGTCGCCAGGTGACAACGTTCGATACACTGCCGCTTGTGGAGCCTGTGGGCACTGCCACAAGTCCGCGGTCCAAATCATCAGTAAAGCGCTGTGCCGTCATTGTTGTACAAGTTGCCAACAATACGAAAAGCGTCATCAATAGTTTTTTCATTGGCTTGTTATGATATTAATTAATAGATGAGTTATTCGTTCTGACTGCAAAGATATGAAAAGTTAAGCACAAATCAAAGAAACTTTTTTCAATTTTATCGAAATATTTGGATTTTTCTTTTAAAAACCGTAACTTTGCAAAAATATTCAGACAAATTAAAAAGACCAAGTTATGAAAAAGAAAATCCAGTTTAGCCTTGTCTATCGCGACATGTGGCAGTCAAGCGGAAAGTTCCAGCCGCGCAAGGACCAGTTGGAGCGCATAGCACCCGTTATTATCGATATGGGCTGTTTCAGCCGTGTGGAGACCAATGGCGGTGCCTTCGAGCAGGTGAACCTCATGGCGGGCGAGAATCCCAATGCTGCCGTCCGTGCGTTCTGTAAGCCTTTCAACGAGGTGGGCATCAAGACCCACATGCTTGACCGCGGCCTTAACGCCCTGCGCATGTATCCTGTTCCCGACGATGTCCGCGAACTGATGTACAAGGTGAAGCACGCACAGGGTGTCGACATTCCCCGCATCTTCTGCGGACTGAACGACACACGTAACATCATACCCAGTATCAAGTGGGCCAAGGCTGCCGGCATGACGCCGCAGGCCACGCTCTGCATCACGACGTCGCCCGTCCACACCGTGGAATACTACAGTTCCATTGCCGACGAGGTGATTGCCGCCGGTGCCGAGGAAATCTGCCTGAAGGACATGGCCGGCATCGGACAGCCCGCCATGCTCGGCGCACTGACAAAGAGCATCAAGACGAAGCACCCCGACATCATCATACAGTATCACGGTCACTCAGGGCCTGGTCTCTCAATGGCCTCCATCCTCGAAGTATGCAACAACGGTGCCGACATCATCGACACTGCCATCGAGCCGCTTAGCTGGGGCAAGGTGCATCCCGACATCATCAGCGTGCAGTCAATGCTGAAGAACGAAGGATTCGAAGTGGCCGATCTGAATATGAACGCCTACATGCAGGCACGCACCCTGACGCAGGAGTTCATTGACGACTGGCTGGGCTATTTCATCAATCCCGCCAACAAGCACATGTCGTCATTGCTACTCGGTTGCGGACTGCCCGGCGGCATGATGGGCTCCATGATGGCCGACCTCGGCGGCATCAAGAAGATGATTGACAAGCTGCGTGCCCAGAAAGGAGAACCAGAGCTGACGATGGACGATATGCTGGTGAAGCTCTTCAATGAGGTCGAGTACGTCTGGCCACGCGTCGGCTATCCCCCATTGGTGACGCCATTCTCGCAGTACACGAAGAACATCGCACTTATGAACCTCCTGACCATGGAGCAGGGCAAGGGCCGCTATGTGATGATGGACGATGCCATCTGGGGCATGATTCTCGGCAAATCAGGAAAAATCCCCGGCAACATCGACCCCGAACTGGTGGAATTGGCCAAGAAGCAAGGCCGCGAGTTCACCGACGTCGACCCGCACTCACTGCTGGAAAACGCTCTCGACGGTTTCCGCAAGGAGATGGACGAGAACGGCTGGGACTATGGACAGGACGACGAGGAGCTCTTCGAGCTGGCCATGCACCCCGAACAATATCGCCCATACAAGAGCGGACAGGCCAAGAAGCAGTTGCTCGCCGACATCCAGAAGGCGAAGGATGCCAAGCTGAGCGGCGGACAGAAGATTTCACAGGAAGAGATCGATGCCCTGAAGCACGCCAAGGCCGACGCCGTGAAGTCGCCTTTAGCCGGACAGCTCATCTGGAGCTTTGGCGGCGAAGGCGTTCCCGCTGCCTGCATCGAGCCGTTCATCGGCCAGCAATACAAGGAGGGCCAGACCTTCTGCTACCTGCAGACGAAATGGGGCGAGATTGTCGAGATTCCCGCAGCACTTGGCGGCAAGCTCGTCGACATCAGCGTGAAGCCCGGGCAGCAGATACGCCAAGGCGACACCATCGCATGGATAGAAAGAAGCGAAAAATGACCACATGACAGAGAAATCCGAAGGCCGTCGGACTGTCAGTCCGTAGCGGTGCGGACTAACAGTCCGCACCGCTACGGATTTTTTTTAACAGGCTCCTTTTTGCTGCGTGATATGTGTTTATAATTTTGTTTATAGTTTTTCCGAATAATTGTGTGAATAACTAAAAAAGTGGGATGATTCTACTTAATTTTCTTTAAAAACTAAAGGATTTAGTTGGAATGAACTAAAACTTTTAGTTACTTTGCAAACGGATACAGATACTGACGCAAGTTAGATTGGAAATTGAAACTGAAAATTATGAAGAAGCTAACCTCGAAAGAACGGGAAATCATGGAACTGTACTGGCAGCACGGCCCGATGTTCGTCAAGGAACTCTTAGAATACTATGACGAGCCACGGCCCCACTTCAACACGCTGTCAACAACGGTGCGTATACTGGAAAAGAAAGGATTTCTGGACCATAAGCAGTATGGCACCTCTTACCAATATTTCCCCACCATTACGGAGAAAGAATACGGGCGCTCCAGTCTCGGAGGCATCATCAAGGACTACTTCAATGATTCCTACATGAGCGCCGTCTCTGCCTTCGTAAAGGAAGAGAAAATCTCTGTGGATGAACTGAAAGAATTAATCGAGAAAATAGAAAGAGGATGATAGAGTTTCTGACATACGACCTGAAGGTGGCTGCAATATTAGCGGTATTCTATATGTTCTACCGCCTGCTGCTGAGCCGCGAGACATTCCACTACGTCAACCGCATCGTACTGTTGACAACCGCTGTGGCATCGTTCATACTGCCCTTGTGCGTCATCACGCTACACAAGACGGTAGTTGTAGAACTGACAGAGACGCATGTGGATTTCGAGGGGATGACCATGATGATCGAGGAAGCTGAGCAACAGCCTTTCTGGCAGACAGTAGCTATCATCACCTTCTTCATTGGTATGGTTGCCACCTTAGGATATACGCTCTCCAGCGTGCTCCGCGTATGGTTACTCATCAAGCATAGCCAACAGCATCCACAGCCCGACGGCACCGTCATCTGTGTAACATCCCTTAACGTGTCGCCTTTCAGCTGGATGCGCTACATCGTACTTTCTCAAAGCGATTACGAGGCCCACGATGCCTCTATTCTCGCCCATGAACGAGGACATATCCGTCGACATCACTCCGTAGACCTGCTCCTCGTTGATACGCTCACCGCCCTGCAATGGTTCAATCCCGCTATGTGGATGCTGCGCCAGGATCTGCGCGCCATCCACGAGTATGAAGCCGATGCAGCGGTACTCTCTCAAGGCATCAATATGCGCCAGTATCAGTATCTGCTTATCCAAAAAGCCGTGAGCCACTGCGGGTACTCGGTGGCCAACGGTATCAGTCACAGTACCCTCAAAAACCGCATAGATATGATGCTACATAAGAATTCAAAGCGTGCCAGCTTGCTGAAGCTGCTCGCACTCGTCCCCATCGTGGGTGTTGCCCTGGCTCTGAATGCCGAGAGTGTTAATGACTACGTCTACAACGAACCGAAGACACCGCAGAAGAAGGTGGTGAAGAAAGGCCGTAAGGACGGACAGGTGAAGTTAAACGCCAAGACCATCGAGGTGAAAGAAGAAAAGCCTGCTGTTACAGGGGAAGCCCGTCTACACATACAGGGGGTGGCCGAAGCCGTTGAGAAGCAAGAGGTAAAAGAGACACCGAAGCTTATTTTTGGCGAAGCTAATGGCCCGGAGCCGCTGCTTATCCTTAACGGCAAGGTTGCCACGAAAGAACAGGTGATGGCACTCGACCAAGACGAAATTGATCACATCAATGTCTTGGAAAATGAAGAGCGTGCTAAAGAATACGGCCAGTATTTCAATGCCGATGTCTCGAACGGAATCGTCTTTGTCAATACCAAGGACTATATGAAGAATGGCAAAAAGGAAATAATGTCCGTTACCGTCAAAGCTAAGAAGCCTCGTGAAAAGTCTGAAGAAAAAGCCTTCGACGTGGTGGAGAAGATGCCAGAGTTCCCTGGTGGCGTAGGCGAGATGATGAAGTTCCTGTCTATGACCGTGAAATATCCAGAGGCTGCTGAGAAGGCTGGCACTCAGGGACGCGTTATCGCCTCGTTCATCGTCGAGAAGGACGGCTCCATCAGCGGTGCCAAGGTTGTCAATAGTGTCAGCGAAGAGCTGGACGCCGAGGCCCTGCGCGTCATTAACGCCATGCCGAAGTGGACACCCGGCATGCAGAAAGGCAAGGCCGTCCGCGTGAAGTACACCATCCCCATCACTTTCCGCTTGAGTTAAATATCCGATTTCTTTGGGAATCGCCTCATCACGCTGACGGCACCAACAGGACGAACGATGCCTGCGGATGCTGTCAGCGCCTGACAAATTTCGTCACGACCGTACCCGTTGGCGTGGCCTGGCGGGCAAGATAGACGCCACGAGGCAGGCTGGCGGGAATGGAGGCCGACAAGCGGTGACCAGAGAGGTCGTAGATGGTGACAGCAGACGGACTCTCCTGTAGTCCTGTAGCATTGACTTCGTACACAGCATCCACTTGCTGACGGGCTATCGTCTCAGCCAGATTATAACCCAGATGGGGCGGCTGATTGTAGGCCGTGTTCTGCCAGCAAACAGCCATACGATAGGTATGGTCATGCATGAGCGTGGGCACGGCATACTTTGTTTCTATGTTGGTGCTGTATATACCCAGATAGGTTTCTTCGTTGGTGACAGTGTACAGGACGATCTCCTCGCGCCAGTCACCAAGAATATCGGCACAGAGGTTAGGCGTGTTCTTCGTGCCATTGCAGGTGCTGCCGGGATTGGAGAAGGTGGCGACGCTGGTGAACTTACCCGTCACGTCATCGTAGCGGTCTATCTTGTTGCCGTCGAGCAGTTGGTCTTGCAAGGTGCCGTTCCAGTAGACACGGAAGTTGAGTGAGCCGCCAGCCGACGATGCCAGACTGCCATTGGCAGCACTGCGCTGCTCACGCGCACCAGCCGAACTGACCCACCAGTCATAAGTCTTGGACGACAGCTGAGCAGCCATGCCACGCCCGTTGTCGATACCCTCAGGCCCTCCTTTGGTCAGCACTTCGCCCGTGGCAGCATCGTGCACATCCCATGCGTAGGTGCCTTTCTCTTCGTGCACCTGGAACACCTGCATGCCCTGCCGACCGGCAATCATCTGTCCCATGTGGAGGGCGTCGCCGTGGCCAAAGCCAGTGGCATAGAGCAGCCGGCCGTCGTGGTCGAGTGCTGCCGAGCCCCAGATAATCTCGTCACAACCGTCGCCGTCGACATCGCCGACAGCCATGTTATGGTTGCCGTTGCCATACAAGGTGCGGCTGCCGTTCTGGCCTGTGGCAGCAGGTGCTGCGTAGCTCTTCGTGGAACCGCTGGCCTTTGCCGTGTAGTCCACCACCTTATACTGCGTCTTGGAATCAGAGCGGTGGAGCCATCGGGGCTTCAGCTGCGTGCCGTCGAAATCAACGGCCCATACGTAAGCATAGGTATAGTAACCGCGGCAGAATATACCGCTGGCGTGGCCTTCAGGGCCGTCGAGATAAGCCACGGCCGCCAAGTAGCGTTCACCGCGGTTGCCATAGCTCGTATAGTCCTTCTTGCCGCTACGGTCATCCCAGTTGAAGGTACCTGCAGCATCGCTCAATACCGACTGGGCACTGCGGTTGGGATTATAGGCAATGGTATGGATAGCCCTGCCCGTCAAGCCCTCGAACACGGTGAGATATTCATGACCGCCGTCAATACGGCCGTTGGAATCAGTCCATACCTTCGTATTAGAAGCATTCTTTATCTTGGTGTTAGTGGATGCCTGATTGACGTAGTTGCCCTGACCGTCCTTCGAGCCGGGAGCCGTCTTGCACATCAGCTCCGCCCGTCCGTCGCCATCGAAATCGTAGACCATAAACTGCGTATAGTGGGCACCAGCGCGAATATTACGCCCAAGGTCTATGCGCCACAACTTGGTACCGTCGAGCCTGTAACAGTCGATGTAGACGTTGTCGGTAACGCCGCCCTGCGAGTTGTCCTTCGCCGTTGATGGGTCCCACTTGACAACTATCTCATACTGACCGTCGCCATCGACATCGCCCACCGAGCAGTCGTTAGGCGAATATTGTCCCCCGCTAACCGAACCAGTGGCTGGACGGTCGAGCGGCAGCTTCAGCCAGCGCTTGGACCAGGATTTCACGGCGTCAGTAGTATCCACCTCCTCACCGTCGACACGGACGACAACGCGGTATTCCGAGTCGTTCTTGCCGCCGGCATCCTTAAAGTTAGTCACTGTCAGGCCGCTTTTGATAACCTGCCCGTCACGCAACAGGTCGAATGTTGTGCGCCCGGGAATATCGGTGCCCAGAAGGCGCCAGCTAATGAACTTACCGCCACCAGATGCGCTGGGAAGAGCCACCAAGCCGCGATCCAAATGCTCCATCTGACTCACCGGCGTTGTCTGAGCCTGCATGGCAGTGGTTGTCAACAGCAGCAGAAATGCCACCAAAGAAGAAATCTGTTTCATTGTTTTCAGTGTTTGTGTGCAAAGTTACATTTTTTTTTCTATTGACACATCAGAATGTGACAAAAAATAAGTAACTTTGTCGTCGATAAGAGAAAAAAAAGGATGACACCAACGATTTTCGACATCAAACGCTACGCCATCAACGACGGTCCCGGCATTCGGACAACCCTTTTCATGAAGGGCTGCCCGTTGCGCTGTGTCTGGTGCCACAACCCCGAAAGTTGGTCGCCTGAGCCACAGGTGCTCTTCAAGCAGTCGAAGTGCATTGGCTGTAACACATGCAAGCGCGAGGGTTTCATCGTGGACGAGTGTCCTGCCACCGCTCTGGAGATGTGCGGTCGGGAGTGGAAGTTGGACGACTTAATGGCCGAGGTGGAAAAGGAGCGCGCCGTAATGGAGGACAGCGGTGGCGGTGTGACGCTCTGTGGCGGCGAGCCGCTGATGCATCCTGCCTACACGCTCCAACTGCTGCGGGAACTGGGGCGACGCGGATTCCACCGCACGGTAGACACGACACTCTATGCGACGCAAGATGTGGTGCGTGCCGTGGCCGAAGCATGCGAACTGCTGTTAGTAGACCTGAAACTGATGGACAGCGAGAAGCATCGGCTATACACAAGCGTCGGCAACGAACAGATTCTTCAAAACATCCGTTTCGTTGCAGAGGCCGGCTACCACTTCGTCATCCGCATCCCACTCATTGAGGGCATCAATGCCGACAAGGAGAACATGGAAGCGACGGCCCGTTTCCTGTCATCATTAACCGTGAACCACCCGCCATTGACCGTTCACTTACTGCCTTACCACGACATTGGTAAGGACAAGCACCGTCGCATGATGCCGCCAACGCCCTATAATCCTCAGGGCTATCCGATGGCTACCCCCTCAGAAGAATCCATGGAGCGATGCCGGCAGTGCTTAGCGGCGCAAGGACTCCAAGTCATCATCGGTGGCTGACCGTAGAGGCACCACTGATTTCTACGGAGCCTCTACAGATTTATGCGGAGCCTCCGCAGAATTACAGGGAGCCTCCGCAGAATTACAGGGAGCCTCCGCAGAATCACAGGGAGGCGCTACAGAATCATGCGGAGCCTCCACAGAAATTTGTAGAGGCTCCGCATGAATCACTAAACATTCAATAGTAACGTTTAGAACTTATAGTCAATGCCGAGACCAATGACGTGGTTGGTGCGCGAGTAGGTTTCCTTGCCATAGGTCGTCTGCTTGTCGTAGTCGCTGTAGAGCGAGCAGAAGTAGCCAGCGTTCAGGCGTACCTTCTCGTTAATGTTCCATGCTCCACCAAGACCGACGCTGTAGCTGTCGCAGGCAAAGGAGGTGTTCTGCTCGTAGCCGTCGCTGAGTCCGTAGTCGGTGCGCTGACCGCCGCAGCTGACGGTGAACTTGTCGTTGATGTCATATTCCACGCCGGCGAGAATCTCGTGAGTGCCGTGGGTCAGTTCCTTCTGACGGTCGTTGGCCATCTTTGCATTCTTGTCGTCAAAGAAGTGGTACTCCAGCGTAGCGCGGAGCTTCGGGGTGAACTCGTAGCCGGCAGCGACAGAGAGCAGGGCAGGCATGTCGTAGCGGGTCTTGGCACCGTCCTCGTAGGGAGCGGTGTAGGCACCAAAGCCACCACTCATCTTCTGCTGGATGCCTTGTCCAATGGCCTGAGCCTGTGCAACCGTAATGGCACCGGCCATCACTAATTGTGTCAACGGTTCCGTCACAAGCTTGGTGGTGTTAAGATCAGCATTCAGACTGTTAGTCTCGTTCTTGGTCTCGATTTTCGTGCGGAATTCATAACGTGCGGTCAGCGTGAGAGGACCTTGGTGGAAGGCCAGGCTGACAATGGGCGTGAAGCCCCAGCCCTTCTGGTCAACATCGAGCGAGAGGTTTGCGAGGTTTCCCATAGTAGAACTATTTGCCTTGACATGGCCGCGATAGTAGCCGTCGTAGTAGTTGGCGCGGAAACCGGCTGCGGCCGAGAGGCAGTCGAGCACTTTATAGGAGAAATTGACCTGACCGCCATAAATATACTGCTTGCCCTTCATCTCAGCATCGAACTGGTTGGGGGTGACGACGGGCGTGGCGCCGCCGATGGTCTCGCTCAGGCCTTGGGTGAGGGTGGTAATGGTGCTGCCTAATAGGACGTTGAACATGGGCACACCCTCTTTGTACTCAACGAAGCCGCCGCTGCCCACGATGCCTATCATGCTGCTGATGGCCCAGCGGTCATGCTTGTACGTGGCGAAGAGGGCGGGCACGATGGGTGCAGAGGCCTTGCCCTCATACGTATGGCTGCCAGCCGTGGTGGTCAGCTCGATGTCGCGATACTGCCAGGGTTTCTGGAAGTTCAGCGAAAGTTGCCAGCCCTCGTGACCCCAGACGGCGCCTGCGGGGTTCGAGAAGGCAGCGTCGATGTCAAAGGTGGCGCCTCGGGCCATCATACGGTCGAAGGCAATGTGATAGTTCGTGTTGGTCATCAGTCCACCTGCATAGGTGCTGATCGTCATGCCGACAACAGCGGCCATGAGGGCGAAAAGTTTCTTGATTGTCATAATAGGTTGATTATTAAATAAATTCGACTGCAAAGATACAATTAAATATCCATGCAGCCGAATTTTTTGACTAAAAAAACGAACTATATAGAACAATTTGTTACAAATTGACCTCTAAACCTACACCGAGCACACGATTGGTGCGGGTAAAGGAATCGCTGACACCGGCCTGCGGATAGTTCGTACGGTTGTAATCCTCGTAGTTGGTCTGGAAGTAGGCCGCCTTCAGGGTCAGTTTGTCCGTGGCCTTGTAGTTGACGCCAAAGCCGGCGCTGTAGCTGTTGACCACAAACGAGAGGTCGTTCATATACTCATCGGTCAGTCCATAGCGGGTAAGCTGTCCGCCACAGGAGATGGTGACACGCGGCGAGCAGTCCCACTCTATGCCAGCCAAAAACTCATTACTGCCATGCGACAGCTTGTCCTGAGCGTCGTTGTGCCAATGGGCATTCTTGTCGTAATAGTGGTGATAGCCGGCATTGAGGCGCAGCTCCTCAATGGGAGCCCACTGGGCACCCACCGTCAGCAACGCGGGAGCGTCCTCGTTCACATCGGTCTCGTTGGCATATTTGTTGATGTTCTCAATGCCAGGGAAATTAGCGGCAGCGCCCTCAATGGTCAACGGCTTCTCGAGCGTGGAGTGGTTCTTCATTTTCATCTCTGTGTTGAACTCATATTTGGCAGCGAAGTTGAAGTTTCCTATTTTATAGTCGACACCAATGACGGGAGCCACGCCAAAACCAGTCTGGTTGCTCATCAGGTTCACACCCTGGCTGTACTTCTGAAGCAGTTCCAGCGGAACGAGTGCGGCCTCAGCCTGCTGCTGAGCCTGCGCCAGCGCTTCAGGGGTCATGACCCCCATCTGTGTGGCCAGTTCGGCCTGTCCTAACTGTTTGTTGATGCCGGCAATGGCGCTATTGATAAAGCGGTCGAAATTCACGTAATAGGACTCACCCTGATCAGTATGCATCTTCACCTGGATATTGCTCAGGCGGGCACGATAGGAGGCGTCGCCATAAAGTGCACGCAGACCGCCGTAGACGGCCCAATGCTCATTAATCTTATAGGCTGCGCCAAACTGAAAGCCGAAGTAATACTGACGTCCACGCATATAGCCGTCAACATCGTAGCCATCGACACCCAGGCCACGCTGCTGCAGTAAATAGGCGATGCTTCCCACAGCACTCTCGAACGACCCAAGGCCATTCTCGAACTCACAGGCACCACCGCCTCCTGGTACGGAGAAATTGAACTGCAGACTCCAATTGCCCTTATTATAAGCTGCCTGCACAGAGGGAAGGAAAGGCGCATCAGCTATTCCTTCGAAAGTCTTCGTGGTCTTTCCGTCATTCTTCTTGCCAAGCGCAAAAAGAGGATTGGTAGAATTGACGGTACGCGTCTGATGAGCATACTGCCAGTTAATGCCCAGATGGAAACCCTCGGGCATGAAAACGACGCCGGCAGGATTGCTATAGACGCCATCCAGAGCGATGGACGCATCGCGTGCAGGATTCCTTAAAAAGTCAATACTCTGATTTGTGTTGGTTAAGATGCCACCGGCTGAAGCGGTGGTGGTTGTCGCGGCCAGCATCACGCAGGCCATCATGCTTTGAATTTTGTTCATATCCTAAAAACGTTTAAAAAATTCGGCTGCAAAGGTAAGCAGATTAGGTTTTAATACAGTGTTTTCGCACACAGTATTAACATACATTATATTAATGTATGTAAAATTCTGCACAAAACAACTGTGTTTGTGCAATACAACAGCCTATTTTTTTAGCTCAGGATAACTGATACGAGTATGATAAATCATCTTCAACTTCTCGATAAGAACGGTCTTGGCATATTGGATGTCGCGGAAAGTGATAGGACATTCGCGGAAATAGCCCTCATCCATCTGACTATCTATGATGCGGTTCACCAGTTCACGTATACTCTGCTCAGTAAAGTCAGGCAACGAACGTGAAGCAGCCTCTACGGCATCGGCCATCATGAGGATAGCCTGCTCCTTGGTAAAGGGGTTGGGGCCAGGGTAAGTGAACAGCAGGTCATCAACTTGTTCGTCGGGAAAATCGTTCTTCTGCTTTACATAGAAATACTTGGTCTTGCCAAGGCCGTGATGAGTGGAAATAAACTCACGAATCACCTGCGGCAGATTGTATTTGTCTGCCAGCTTAAGCCCTTCCGTGACATGACTAATGAGCATTTGCGCGCTCTCAATATAGGTCTTTCCTTCATGAGGATTGATACCCGACTGGTTTTCGGTGAAACAGATTGGATTGGTGATCTTACCTATATCATGATAGAGGGCACCCGTACGCACCAACTGACTCTTTGCATTAATCTTATTTGCAATCTCTGCAGCCAGGTTACCCACCTGTATGCTATGCTGGAACGTGCCGGGAGCCACTTCGCTCATGCGACGCAACAATTCCTTGTTCATATCCGACAGTTCAATGAGCGTGATATTCGACGTAAAATTGAAAGCTTTCTCTATAATGTACAGCAGAGGGTAGGAACAGAAAAGCAGCAGCCCATTGATGACCAAATAATTGAACTCGCTATAGTCAATATGCGTAATGTCGTTGTTGCGTATCCAGTTCAGGGCCAGATTCGTCAGCATGGTGGCGCCCGTCACTAAGACAGCCGTCCAAAACAGCTGAGAACGGCTCGACAGTTCACGCAGCGAGAAGATAGCTATCAATCCGGCAACCTCCTCGACGGCAAAGAATTCCAACGGATGCTGTAATATAGCTGCACAGATGAGCACGGTCACAGTATGTGCCATGAAAGCCGTTCGTGAGTCCATGAAGACGCGGACGAAGATAGGCACCATGGCAAAGGGAATCATGAAGATGTGGAGAATGTTGTGATTCACCATGAGCGAGGCCGTGACGACAAAAAGCAGAATCAGCGCATAGAGCATCATGGCCGAGCGCGGCTTCTCAAAGTAATCTTTACGGAAAAGGCTGATGAAGACCGTGAAGCAAATGATCAACAGTCCGACATACAGAATCTCGCCAAGTATGACGTAGCTCATCTGAACATCGTCCTTCTGACGCCGTTCACTCTCACGGAAATAAGACTCAAGGATGTTATAGGTATGCTCGTCGACAATTTCACCGCGGTCAATAATTTTCTGGCCGCGCTGAGCGACACCGTTAGCAAGAGGAATGCTGCTAAGCAAATCGTCCAGACCTGATTCGCTGCGTTCCTTGTCATACGTCAGGTTGGACATGATATAGTCATTCAAGCTGCATTTTATTAGCAAATCACGGTAATCGGCTAGTTTGGGAATACTAAGGAGTTGCTCATAGGCCCCAATAGTAGAGTTCAGCTTAGTGATAGGAACACTGACGGCTGTTTTGCCATTGACCAGCCTCACGCACTTTGAAGTGTCGGCATGCAGTTTCTGGTATTCCGTCGTGTTCATAATTCCCTGTGAATAGAGACGACGCAACTGAGCTGCAATCATTCCTACACACTCATGAGGCACCCCGGGAATACCATTGGGATAATCTTGCAAGAATTGTCTCACCTGCCTTGTTTCAACTTCATTGTTGAAAAAATAATAAGGCTCAAACTCTTTTATCAGACTGTCGCGCTGGCGCTGCACTAATTTCTCACTCTTATAAATGGGGAAGTCGAAGGGAGCCGTAAAGTCGGCATAACGCCAGGGCTTGCCTTTCTCTATCTTAAAATTATTACTGTTATCACGGGGCATTGTCCACACGATCACGGTCACGGTTGCTGCCACTAAAGCAACCTTGATGAGGATATTACGCCAGTATGAATTCTCTTTTACCTGTCTGTTCATCACTTTTTCTGTTCTTTACGCCGCAAAGATACGAAATAATTCATAATTCATCATTAATAATTCATATTTTATTCGTAACTTTGCACAAAATTTCGAAAAAACATGGCAGAAAGAAGAGTTAGAGTACGATTTGCCCCGAGTCCTACGGGGGCTTTACATATTGGTGGTGTACGCACTGCCCTGTATAACTACCTGTTCGCACGTCAGCATGGCGGCGACCTCGTGTTCCGCATCGAGGACACCGACTCAACGCGCTTCGTGCCAGGAGCCGAGGAATATATCATCGAGTCTTTCCGCTGGCTGGGCATCAAGTTTGACGAGGGCGTCTCCTTCGGCGGCAACTACGGCCCCTACCGTCAGAGTGAGCGCCGCGACATCTATAAGCAGTATGTGAAGCTGTTGCTCGACAACGGCAAGGCATACATCGCCTTCGACACGCCAGAGGAGCTGGAGGCCAAGCGCAAGGAGATAGAGAATTTCCAGTATGACAACAAGACGCGCACGCTGATGCGCAACTCACTGACATTGCCTGCCGACGAGGTGGAACGGCTGATTGCCGAAGGACACCAGTACGTGGTGCGCTTCAAGATCGATGCCGGACAGGAAGTGTTGGTCAACGACCTTATCCGCGGCGAGGTGCGAGTGAAAAGCGACATCCTCGACGACAAGGTTCTCTTCAAGAGTGCTGACCAACTGCCAACTTATCATCTGGCCAATATCGTCGACGACCATCTGATGGAAATCACTCATGTCATACGTGGCGAAGAGTGGCTGCCAAGTGCTCCGCTCCACGTATTGCTCTACGAGGCCTTCGGCTGGCAGGACACCATGCCGCAGTTTGCACACCTACCCCTGCTGCTGAAGCCTGTTGGCAACGGCAAGCTCTCAAAGCGCGACGGCGACAAGTTGGGTTTCCCGGTGTTCCCCTTGGAATGGCATGACCCCAAGACCGGCGAGGTCAGCTCCGGCTATCGTGAAAAGGGCTACCTGCCCGAAGCCGTCATCAACTTCCTCGCCCTGCTTGGCTGGAGTCCCGGCAACGACCAGGAACTCATGACGCTGGACGAGATGGTCAGCCTCTTCGACCTTAGCAAATGCTCAAAGAACGGAGCCAAGTTCGACCATATAAAAGCAGAATGGTTCAACCGCCAGTACCTGCTGAAACTGCCCGATGCCGACTGGTGCCCAGCCTTCGACAAAGTGCTCCGTGAGAACGGCATCACCGCCACCGCCGAACAGGAAGCAGAGGTGGTACGAATGATGAAGACAAAAGTCATTGAAGTTGAAGACAAGGAGGGCAACAAGAGAAAGCGCAACGTTTCTTTCCCCAGCGACCTGTGGCCACTCACCAAGTTCTTCTTCGTGGCTCCTACCGAGTTTGACCGTGAGGGCGACAAGTTCATACGCAAGAACTGGAAAGAGGATACTGCCGACCAGATGCGACAGATGGTCGACGTACTGGAGTCCATCACCGACTGGAGCATAGAAGGACAGCAGGCCGTCGTCGACCCGTGGGTAGAGCAGACTGGCATCAAGCCTTGGAACGCGTGGCGCATAGCCCTCGTAGGTACTGGCCAGGGTCCCGACATGTACGAACTCTCCGCTTTCCTCGGAAAGGAGGAGACCATCAGACGCATGAAACATGCCATTGAAGTGCTTGCATAATTGTAAATCGTCAAATCGTTAATAAATTGTACAACCTCATCATATACCTCTATCTCTGCGGCGTTGCAGTCTACAGCCTTTTCAACGAGAAGGTGCGCAAGATGTGGCGTGGCGAACGTGCGGCTTTTGATGTATTACGTCAAAAAGTGGATCCTACAGCACACTACGTCTGGTTCCATGCAGCATCGCTCGGTGAGTTCGAACAGGGGCGTCCGCTGATGGAACAGTTGCGACAAGACCACCCCGAACTGAAAATCCTACTGACATTCTTCTCACCCAGTGGCTATGAGGTGCGCAAGGATTACAAAGGAGCCGACATCGTCTGCTACCTGCCACTTGACACCATCACTAACGCCCGTCGATTTCTGAGACTGTTTCGACCAGAAATGGCCTTCTTCATCAAGTATGAGTTCTGGTATAACTATCTTCACATTCTTAAGCACCGCCATGTTCCTGTCTATAGCGTGAGCAGCATTTTCCGTCCCGACCAAGTGTTCTTCAAATGGTACGGACGGCAGTACGGCCGTGTCCTCAATTGCTTCACACACTTCTTTGTACAGAATGAACAGAGTCAGCAACTGTTGGCCAAAATTGGCATTGACTGCGTCAGTATCACTGGCGACACCCGTTTTGACCGTGTGCTCCAAATCAAGGAACAGGCAAAGCAATTACCCATCATCGACAGTTTCTTAAATCTTGCTGAAGAAAAGCCACAAGTCTTTGTTGCCGGTTCTTCATGGCCGCCTGACGAAGATATCTTCATCCGCTATTTCCATGAACACCCGGAATGGAAGCTCATTATTGCACCACATGTCATAAGCGAGGAACACTTGCAGCAGATCATAGAGAAACTTGGCAACCGCAAGATCATTCGTTATACAGAGGCAGAAAAAATCACCTCTTCATCTTCCTCATCTCCTCTAAACGAATATGATGTCCTTATCATTGACTGTTTTGGACTACTTAGCAGTATCTACCGCTATGCCACGGTGACCTACATCGGCGGCGGCTTTGGCGTAAGCATCCATAACACAGTAGAAGCTGCCGTTTGGGGTGTTCCGGTCATCTTTGGTCCTGAAAACAAAAAGTTCCAAGAGGCACAGGAACTGAAGCAATGCCGTGGAGGATGGGAGATTACCGGCTACGAAGACTTCGAGCGCATCATGACACGTTTTGCCAACGACGAGGGCGCATTAACTGAGGCTGGCAAGGCTGCCGGCGAATACGTACAACACAAAGCTGGTGCTACAAGAATGATTCTTGCAGCGACGACACTTAAATAACTAAAAAAATGTGGATGGTCATCTTTATGGTACTGCCCCTGATGGGCGTTACCTATATCTCATGGCATTTGTGGACACTCTTACCTGTACCACCCATCTGGCGGGTACTTGCAATCACATTGATGATTGGATCGTTCGCAATGATGTTCCTCAACTTCGGACGTCGCTTCGACAGCCTACCCCTGCCATTGGCCACCGCCTGTTACGAAGTGTCAACATCAAGCATATTCGTAATGCTCTACCTTGTCATCTTGTTCCTTGTACTCGATTTTGGCAGGCTCGTCCATCTTGTCCCTCGCTCGTGGCTCTACCAAAATGGAGTAACAGCCATAGCCATCTGCACATTCCTCATCGCCCTGTTCTTCTATGGCAATCTTAAATATAATAATAAGGTACGCGTAGAACTTGGCATCAAAACAGGAAAAAAACTTTCAAAGGACTATAGAGTGGTCATGCTCAGCGACCTTCACCTGGGTTATCACAATCCACGCAAAGAACTGGCCCGATGGATTAACTTAGTAAACGCCGAGCATCCTGACTTTATCCTTATAGCCGGCGATATCATCGACGGCAGCATGCGTCCTGTCATAGAAGAAAACATGGCCGAGGAATTCCGTCGGCTGAATGCTCCCGTTTATGCATGCCTCGGTAATCACGAATACTACAGTGGTACACATGAAGCGCAACAGTTCTATCACGATGCCGGCATCAATCTGCTCATTGACGAATCGATTGTTATAGATTCATGCATCACTCTTATCGGACGTGACGACCGCACGAACATGCGCCGCAAACCAATCAATGAGCTGACAAAACATTCTTCCAAGAATGACAAACCTTACACCATCGTCATAGACCATCAGCCCTACAATCTTGACAGAAGCGAAGCTGCAGGAATAGATTTTCAGTTGAGTGGACACACCCACCGCGGACAAGTTTGGCCTATATCTTGGATTACAGACGCCATCTATGAATGTTCATGGGGAAGCCATCAACGCGGCAACACACGCTTCTATATTTCAAGCGGAATAGGCATCTGGGGAGGAAAGTTCCGCATCGGAACCCAGTCTGAATACATCGTCACAACAATTAAACATTAATCAGCACCACCACAGAAAATTCCAAGGAAGACAAATGTACGATAGATTTGTCCCACGCCTTGGGAATTTTCTGGGGTGGCTCCACAGATTTGTCCCACGGCCTGGGACAAAAATCCCACAGCCTGGGAATTTTCTGGAAAAACTCACAAATTAAATTTGCAGCGGACTCACGCTGACTATAATAGTATATCAAAGAACGCTTTTACAGACGTTCAGCCGGATTTGTAATCCGGCTGCAGTGAGTATAAGCATCTCCAGATGCGATAATCGGATTACAAATCCGCCCGAACGGAGCACTTTTATGGATTAAAAGAGTAGGTTTGCAGGAAGTTTGGTGTTCATGCTTGTAGTTAGAGTGTCTGAAGTGATAGAATAAAAGCGACATGGCATCCCATTACCGAACTGCGTTCGCCTACCCGTAGCCTTTGGCACGGTGTATCAGCCAGTTCGAGCATACCGCCTTGCTGAATCACCATTCTGCGACTTAGAGACAAGCCGATTCCGCTACCGCTTCGTTTGGTGGTGAAGAATGGTACAAAGAGTGACTGGCGATTTTCGGCAGGGATGGGAAG
>JAFYDA010000065.1 GCA_017545045.1 Prevotella sp.
CAAGGTTGGCGGCACGTCGAAGTGGAGCGTCGGTGCTGACAGCAGTAAGTTCTACATCTACAGTAACAACGGCAGCGCCATACGCATGAGCATTCTTGACAATGGCAACGTCGGCATCGGTACCACCAGTCCAGCGTACAAACTGGACGTAAACGGTGACATGCGGGCGGCAGGCCATATCTATGGCGGCAACTGCCTGTTTCTGCCCGTGGCTGGCGCCGTCTTTATCGACCAGAAGAACATGCTGACCTACAACAGTGCGCAGATGCTGTCGCTCGGATATGGCATGCGGAACGACACGGGCACCAAGACGGATATCTACGGCAAGGAAGTGGAAATCAAGGAGAAGGTGCTGCGTATCGGCAGCTGCGTCATTGACTGGGACAGCACGAACAACATGCTCAGATTCTCCGGCGGTAATGGTATCTACGCCATGGGCGCCGTCAGTGCTCTCGGCATAGCTGGCGACATCAACGGCCAGGTGACGCGGGCCATGACGTTCACTCAGCCCGTAACCTTCCAAAGCGCAGTGACGATGAATGGCGCGCTGACAGTGAACCAGAACGTCAACCTGGGAAACTACACGCAGAACGGTCAGACCAAATCGCGGGAAATATTCTTTGGCGATTCTGATAGCCATATCTGCAGAGATTCCAGCGACAGGCTCCATCTGTACGGTAATGATATTGTTATAGACTCTGACGGGGGTGGTGGCGATACGATTTGGTTCAATGGTATTGCAGAGTTTAATGGTACTGTGAATGCCCAAGGGGAGATAAGGTCAGCCAACGATGTGGCAACTGGCAGATACGTGGTTTTCGCCGCCAAAGGCTACCTCTACACTTCGGGTAACAACCTCTACTGGCATAACAATTCGACAGGGACAAATACAAAATTGGCATAGCAATGGCATACAGTAACGGAAGATTATACTGCGAGATGGTCAACGGAAAGTTGATTGGCGTGAGCATCTTTGATGTGCAGCGCTGCCTGGGCGTTTCGTCTCCAGACCTGACGACGCTCTGCAAGCAAGGCCATGTCAATCCGTGGGCACGGTACAAGCCCATTCCCGCTATCTACACCAACAGGAACAACAAGCCGGGGGCGCTTACGCCGGCAGAAAGAGCAGCTGAGAACTACGGGGTTGAGGAACTGATGGACAACTATACAGCCGATAACGACCAGTTCCTGGAGGACTATGTCAATGCGGCAGGGTTCCAGAACGGCTATGACATCAAGATGCGCGCATGGAACGCCAATCAATGGCACCGGCTAAGCGACTTCACCAAAACAGACGAGAACGGTGATCCGGTGCTCGGCGTTGGCTATGACCATAATGCCCAGCCTGACCAGGTTCAGGTTATAAAGAACAACAAGACTTACCAGCTGCAACCGCTCATCCCGGCTGGAGAACGCACGCTCATCATACCGCCAGGCTCTACTGATGCACGGTTCCCGTTCCCGATAGATGCCATCTGGATGGGCTGGTACTACGACAAGAGGTACGGCAGCGATTCCAATGGTGTGACGCTTCAGACTCACGAGGAATGGCTTTCTCCGCTCGATCTGATCAACGGTGACGCATACAGCAGCCTTATCCAGTCGGGCAAGCTTCGCCGGGGTCTTGCCATCTTCCAATACAACAGCCAGACCAACGTCCAGAAGTGGAAGATTGTCTACAAGGCGTGGGACCGGGGGCCTCTGAATGTTGAGAACCGACCCTTTGCCACCTACCCGTTGGCGTGGATTGACCTGACGGACAGCAGCGCGGAACAGAACAAGGCATACGGAACTGCCAGTCTGAGAACACTGCTTGGTGAGTATATCTTCCTCGAAATGTGGATGGACACCTATGAGTCTGGAGCCACGTCGCAGTGGCCCATTCCCGGACTGGCCTACAAGGTGAACATCAGCAGGCCGGAGGTGGTGAACATCGTAGGCGTAGCCGAGTTCCTGTACATCCGGATAGAGGATTACGGCTATTACAGACTGTACTTCAGGTTGTATGACAGAAGCGATGCGCTGGCGGCATTACAACAGTATTACGACTCCCTATCTGCCACAATTGGCAGTACGACGGACAACCTGTTCAACAACGCCTCCTTTACCCTCGTGTCAACAGACGGCAACTGGGCGACATTCAAGGTGACCATTGCCCACACAGACTATGTGACAGCCACCTCGGCAACACTTACAGCACGGAAAAAGAATGCATCGAACACGGTGACACAAACAGTCAATGTAGTAACATAACATATTTATTAACCCTTAAAACACTTAGACATGGGAAAGTTAGAGATTAAGACAGAAAGAATTAGCAGAGATTTTGAGTTCGAGTCTGGCAACCTCCGGCTTGTAGGCAACTACGGCCAACTGAGCGCCAATGGAGAGCTGACAGGCATTTCAGCCAATATCTATGACACCCAGAATGGATCGACTTTGGGTTATGTACGAGCCGATGTGCGAGACTCCAAGCTGGTGGTTGACATCACAGGCGTTACTCCTGACCTGGTTGTGCCCGTAGCAGGAGCTACAGACGAGTTATGCGCCATGGTGACCGGCAACGAGAGTGAAAACGTACAGGAAGGGGGTGAGTCATGAAAAAGACGATGACCAGGAATCTCATCCATGCCGTCTACGCCATCATCGGCAACTCTCGTCTCAACGAGCTGAAGAAGACCGACGACAAGGTGGCCGTGCTGAAGATCCTCCGTGAGCTTCGCTATGTGGCGAAAAAATACGAGGAGGATGCGGATGACGCCGGCAAGCGGCTGAAACCTGATGACTTCGACGAGCTGCGCAGCCTTGCAACGGTCTATGAGGCAGAACGGAACGACGGCAAGCAGCCTACGGCAATGACGCAGGCTGAATACCATAAGTTTGTGGCCACGCTCATGTCCTATAACCAGGCTGTCGAAAAGGCGATGAGCGACATCGACAAATCGACAGTGGAGCTGGAGTTCGAGCCGTTGGCTGGAGACGTCCTCCTGCAGCTGATGGATGCCAACCGCTGGACTGTCGACCAGTATCTGAAAACCGAGGAAGCATTAACTGAAGAGTAAGATGAACAACGAGAACATACTGTCGTACGTCCAGGGGAACGATGTGGTTGTCGACGTGCGGCTCTTTGAGAACACAAAGGACGGCACCGGCATCGTGGAGCAGCCCTTTGACCTGACGAGTGCCGATGGCGTGACATGCAGGATAGACGGTTTTGGCGATATCGAGTACAGACTCAACGCCGAAGCCTCTAACAGTCTGATATTGCAGCTGCCGCACACGCTCCCCAAGGGGAAGTACAATCTGGAGATTTGTACAGGCCGTGGAGGTATGCGGGTGCGCTCGTTTGAACTTTCTTTCCATGTGGTGGGTACAAACAGCGAGGCTCGCTCGACACTGACGACCATAGGCTCACAGTCGACGGGCTCGCTGCGCGTCACTTTCCAGATGGTGCCGCAGGCGACTGTTCGCGGACGGGATGTCATCGACGAGTGGCTGGCCCTGCCCGAGAACCAGGGAAAGACACGCGAGGACTTCGTTGTAGAAGTGCTTGACCTCTACGGCCGCGCTGTCAGTCTGCAAGAAGCCATTGCCATAGCTACCCATCCTGACTATGTCGGTGCCGACAATTTCGTCTACCATTGGCAGAATGGTACCTATGTCAAGACTGACATATATGTAAAAGGTGCCAAGGGCGACACCGGCGAGCAGGGTCCCCAAGGTCCGCAAGGCGAGAAGGGCTCCAAGGGCGACACCGGCGAGCAGGGCCCTCAAGGCCCGCAGGGCGAGAAGGGTGCCAAGGGCGACACCGGCGAGCAGGGTCCCCAAGGCCTGCAAGGCGAGAAGGGTGCCAAGGGCGACACCGGCGAGCAGGGTCCCCGAGGTCCGCAGGGCGAGAAGGGTGCCAAGGGCGACACCGGCGAGCAGGGTCCACAAGGTCTGCAGGGAGAGAAGGGTTCCAAGGGCGACACCGGTGAGCAGGGTCCACAAGGCCCGCAAGGTCCTCAGGGTGCTCAGGGCGACCCCTCGACGGCTGACATCAACCTTAACGGTACCGTGGTGACTGTGACCAACAATGCCGGTGAGGCCAGAAGTGTTGATGTCAGCGGCCTAATAATTCATAAGGCTGACAAGACTGTTGTGGTGGATGGTTCTACGCTTCCTGCTTCGTTAGAGCCTAACAAGGTGTATCAGTTGGGAACTCTGACGGGTAGTGTGACTATTCCTGCTTTTGCAAGTGTTCAGAGTGGAGATACTGAGGCGAAGATTTGGTGCTTTACATTCTCTACAAGTACTACTGCGCCCACTATTACTTGGCCTGCTGGAATTACGGGCTGGTCAGGTGGCAGTGCGCCGACTATCAACGCCTCGAAGAGCTATGAGGTTACGGTTATGGATGGAATTGCAGTTCTAATTGAAGCATAAGTTATGATGTACTACAAGATTATAAATGATAGGGAAGTGTTCTCGGATTGTCGTACTATTCAGACAAATGAGGGTATTTGGATTTCTAATCCTACCGCCGAGCAGATTGCTGCTGCTGGGTGGCAGGTATATGTACCACCAACACCGCCGCCTCCTGGCCCTGTTACTGAGCCTGACGAATGGGACATTGTGCAAGCCGTGAAGAAGATGCTTGCTCAGTCAACCGAGGACTTGTCTGACGAGGATGCCTTGGCTGTGGCAGCTCTTTATCCGACTTGGATTTCCAAGGTTGGTGAGCAGGTCAGTGTGGGTGAAAGATATTGGTATGACGGCAAGCTCTATAAGGTTGTGCAAGCCCATACGGCGCAGCAGAACTGGACTCCCGATGTGTCTGTTTCTTTGTTCACAGAAGTCACCATCGACGAGTGGCCAGCGTGGAGACAGCCTACTGGTGCGCAGGATTCATATAGGAAAGGCGACAAGGTGACTTTTGAGGACAAGCACTATGTCTCTTTGATGGATTATAACACTTATTCGCCTGCTGCTTATCCAGCAGGATGGGAGGAGAGGCTATGAACGAACTGTTGTTGAGGAGGAGGGTTAGCGAAAGCACACCAGTAGAGGTTGAGTATTTGGAACTTGTAAGTGGCAATAATAGATTCATGACGGATTATAGGTGTCAAGGTGATGGTATAAGGATATTGTCAAAGTTCAAATACGACGGGTATTCTGCAAGTGACAACTATCAGGAATGGTATTGCTCAAGGACTACAGACGCTACTCCGACTTATAGAATGGTAAGAAGAAGTGGTAACATTATTTATATTCAAAACAACCGTGTTGGCAGTACAACCTCTGATAACAACTTTACACTGACCGTAGGAACAACATACACTTTTGATGTCAATGATAGCAGGTACATAATCAATGGCACAAGCTACACCCACAAGATGAAGGCTGCTACTGGCACAAACACTGGTAGATTTAGAATTTTGCATGGTAATCTGAAAGGTAGATTCTATTATTTGCAAATATATAATAATGATGTGCTTGAACTCGACCTTGTACCCTACAGAATTGGCAGCAAGCCTTATGTATATGACAGGGTGGGGAATAAGTTCTATGAGCATGAAGGTGGTGGAGTAATAACGTTTGGCCCTGATGTATAAGATATGATGGTGACATTGATTTATTTCGCGATAGAATACATAAGATGCAACGAGCCCGTCCCACGTATTTTTAAAACCAGACAAACCTCCGTATCTTTGCAATAAGTTAAAACGCTGGAGAAATGAAACAGAATACCA